>JBAZRJ010000009.1:0-55427 GCA_041662985.1 Clostridia bacterium | reverse complement strand
CTTCATCATGGTTTTTTAGATTTTTCACATTTTCCAAGAAAAGCACTCTTGGCTTTTTATGTGCGGAATCCAGTTGTTTTACTAAATTTATAATGCTTAAAAACAAATTGCCTCTTTCATCCTCAAACCCTTTTCTATCTCCTGCGATGCTAAAGGCTTGGCATGGAAACCCAGCCGTCAAAATATCAATTTCATTTTCCAGGATTTTTTGTTTCATTTTCTCATAATATTCTCTATCGTTTGACTCTTCTGGATGAAGCACTTTATTGATGTCGCCTTCGATTAAATCGTGTGGGAAATTTTGGCGGTAGGTTTCGCAGGCATATGAGTCAATCTCATTTGCCCACATCAGCTCATATTCCGCATCTTCGATTTTTGCATTTTGAAATCCAAGGCAAATGCCTCCAATGCCCGCAAAAAGGCTCCCAACCTTATATTTTCTCGCCATCCGTTTTGCTCCTCTTTTTTTGGTTATCTTTAGTATTGAACATTACCATTAAAGGTGATGTTTATCAAGTATTATTTTACTAAATATTATCATTAATAAACTGATATAAGGGTAATTAATTCGTCCGCCCGATAAGTTCATCAGAATATAAATTTTCCAATCCTAAGGAGAGTTTTTCAACACCTCTTTCAGTTATCATAAAAGTCTCTTTTGATATGTATTTTCTCTCCATTATTAAACCCGTGTATATGCTGAATCTTGGTCTTCTGCCTTGTTTCTTTTGATCCAGCAATGTTTGTGTTGCATTTACTTTAAAATTGTTTATATCGTCTGTTCTGACTTCATAACAATCAAACGTTCCGTCCCATTTTCCTTCACGATAAAAATCGAGAAAATAAATTCTATCCCATTGTGAATTTGGCCCAAAAGAGGTTAAATCCGGCAAAACACTGCAAGCCTTGACCTGAATACGATTATTTCTTCTTCCACCCTTTGGATCATAACAGTCAAATGAAGAGTTTGCACCCGGTATGCAGTCGGTACATCTCCAAACGTTTTTTGCTAATGAAAATGCGATTTCTGACAATCCTTCCGGCAAATTCACGGCTCTGGCATTCATTGCCGCAAGCGTGCCGCAAAGTATTCGCCAGCTCTCGTAAATTGTCTTAAGTCCATTTGCATCCTCGTCTGTAAACATACTGACAGTTGTGTAGCAATTGCCCTCGGGAAGTTCAAGCATGGATACTTGATTCTTCATAATCTCCTCCGTTCTCACGCAAATATTTTTTTTAAGTTTATTATTGAATCCATATCTCCAGATTGGATGTAATAATTTTCAGCATCCATTGATATCTTGCCATTAAGCTTTTGCCCTTGCCTGATTATATGATTGTTTGTTATTGCGAAATTCAATTCCTCCTTAGTAACAAAACCTGGAATGTCATATTCCCATAGTTCGTTATAGATCAATGACTCCAAGGTCTCCTTGTTTTCTGTTTGCGAATAAAGCATCCGGTTTCTTCTCAATAAATCTTCGCAATATGGAGCTATTCTAATTAGTACAAAAACATCATACGAAGACGACCCTTTGCTCAGATTTGGAATGTATTCGCCGGATCCGTTCCAATCCTTGCTTTCTAGTAGTAAAAGATTGCCATAACTTTTTGTAGACTTAATTGCAACTTTTATGCCCCCTATTATAAAATCGCAATCATCCCATTCGCCAAGCCCATATGTAGATAAATCAGGCATTTCAAGCTCACAATCTTCACATAGCTCGTTATACAAAGCGAATTCGGATAATTTGCCTTGAAAAGTATTGGCAAATATTTCACCGTTTTTTCTTGTATGCATGCCACCGCTTCTATGGTCTCTATGCTCTCCCATGTTTCCAAAACTCATTGCATATGCAAAATCTAATGTTTTTTCAATTGTTCTTTCATCGAATTCACCTAAAGGCTGAAAGTCTTTTTTCCTTGTAATATGTAGTCCATCTGGTCTTAAGTCCATTTTTTCTAACATGATAATTTTTCAACTCCACTCAAATAAAAAATATTAAAGCAATCGCGTCGACTTATTTTTTTGCAGGATACTTAAAATTGTTTTTCCTCATCTTCTCTCTGACGATATCAGCGACATCAAATTCAAATTGGTTAGCAAACGAAAAGCAATATATTAAAACATCTGCAAGCTCGTCCGCCACATTTACAATTACATCCGGATCTGAGATGTTTTTGGACTCATCAATGGATATCCACTGAAATATCTCCATCAACTCTGCAGCCTCTATTGCTATGCTCATGGATAAATTCTTTGGGTTATGCGCAGTTTGCCAATTTCTTTGCTCAGTAAATAACTCAACACTCTTCTGAAGCTGTAGAATACTATCCGACTTTTCCATAATCACGCACTCCCTTATTTACTATTAAATTTTTATCAATTGCTTCCCATAAATATAAGGAAGCATAAGTCCTATAAGGTTTCCATTTTTCGCTGATTTTCATTAGTTGACGTTTTTGCGGCAGTTCCTCAAATTGATATAACCATTTGATTGATCTTTGTAATCCGCCATCACCAAGTGAAAAAACATCTTCCCGCCCTAACGAAAAGATTAAAAACATCTCCGCAGTCCAATTGCCAATACCTTTCACTTCAACTAACTTGTTTATTATTTCTTCGTTTTCCATGCTCTCAAAATCATTTAACCTAATTTTTTTGTTTATCAAGGCTTCAGATAAATTTTTTAAATATCCGATTTTTGAATACGAAACTCCAATTTTTCTTAGTTCTTCAATGCCAATAGCTGATATTTTCTGCGGGGATAGGTCTCCATTCATCAAAGCTCCCAGTCTTGCCCAAATTACGTCAGCCACTTTATTAGAAAGTTGCTGTCCAATAATTGAACTTGCAAGAGACGCGAAATAGTCTCCCGAAAGTCCAATTTCAATCGGGTTGCAAATATCAATTAGTTTTTTAAACATTGGATCAATGTCAATAATATAATTATTGATGTAATCTTCAGTTTTCAAAATATTACTCATTTTGCTCATTTCATCCCTTTACGCGTCGACTCATCAATCTCGTTTCTTAATTTCCAAAGCCTTAAACTGATTTCAAATTGGATTATAAGTCTAATAATCTTTTTTAATTTTTAATATCTCGTAACGTAAATTCATCATGCTAGATTCAAAATTAGAATTTACTTGGCACTCCCAAACAAAAAAGACATGCCATCCTTTTCTCTGCAGAGCCTCAGTATTTTCAGAATCTCTAGCAATGTTTCTATTAAGCTTTTCTTCCCAATATTCAAGGTTGGATTTTGGCAAACGAGAATATTTGCAGTTTTCATGGCTATGCCAAAAACAACCCTGAACAAATATTGCTATTTTATATTTTTTGATTGCAATATCGGGTTTGCCTGCTATGTTTTTGCAATTCTTCCGATATCTGATTCCGTTATTATAGAGCCAATGTCGAACTTTAATTTCAATTTTGGTATCCTTGCCTCTAATTTTGGACATTATTTCATGTCTTTTTTCCTTGCTGAATGTATCCATAACATTTGAACCTTTTAATTCTTGAATTAAGAAAATTCATTTTACAATCTCTCAGTAAAACTAATCCAATCGCTTTCTGAATTGTGCATATTTGCGACACTCTTGACATAGCGATAGTCAACAAATTTTTGCCCCTTTATTTCTGTTTTTTTCTCCAATTCTTCAATATATGTTATTCCGCAAATCCATACCGGTATTTCATTTAACTCGCCAATCTTCTTCGATTTTTCATCATTTTCAAGACAATTTTTTACTCTTTTGAAAAATGAATGATCTCTTAATATTCTAAACAGATGATCCGATGGCAAGTCAACTCTTGCGAATATGTAGGCATTCGATTTTCTTATATCGTCTTCAACCTCTTTATCCCCTAAGACGAGATATGCGTTCTTCATTTTGCTGGATTTAACGCCAACGCCAATTCTTGGATTTCTTAATTTTCCATTATCGTGAATTTTATGAAAGTCTTGAGGCGTTATATACTCTGTATGAACCTCCTGGTCCAATTCAATTTGAATGTCAAACTTTTCTTTTAAAAATTTTTTAATGGCATGCTCCGCTAATATGCCCAGTATTATGTCGCTTGCAGCTTGCACTTCGCTCCTTTGACCCCTCGGTCCATTCAAAGATAAACCCCCATAGGCCATTTTTATTGCAAATTCAAAACATTTTTCATAATCTTCCATTGACAAGTAAACCATGCGACAATTTTTTTGTTTTAGCCATTCTTCGAGCATGTTTTTGTTAAAATACCATCTATTTCTAATTTTTTCGCCCTTAATTTCACCGCTATTTTTATGGTAATTATCAAAATTTTTTTCTTCTATCTTTAAAAAATGGATAGCCTCTTTCCTGCTCAGTAGTTCATTGCCTCTAGAGTCATTAATCGGCATATCTTCGCCTCCATTTTGTTTCATATTTTATTGCTTAAAAAAGAATTTCAAAATAATAGGTTTAAATTTTTGCAAAAAAATCTCACCTATTTGCAAATAAAATGTTATAAAAATATTGTATCTGAGATTTCGTTCAATTACAAATATTGTGAGGTTTTTTATTAGTCAATGATAATTTTCACTTTGGATTTCAAAATTACGTGCAATGAATTCAATCCAACTATTGATTGAAATAAAAAATACCGGTGTCAAAATGACATCGGTTTTGTGGTTATCTATCTGTTCTCTCCACTATTCAATTTGTCCAAAGACGCAAAATTGCCGGGGATGGTTTTCGCAACTATTGTAAATAAACAGCCGCAATTGCATTAAAAGTTTGACAAAGGTCAGTGCGAAATAAATTGCGGTAAAAACGGCACCTCAATTTCTGCCGACCATTTTTCAATATTAATTCGATTTTTAATCATCTATATAATCAATTAAAGTGTCTGCAAGAGTTTTTACAACTCCAGTGACAAGAGCATTTCCCATCACAAAATATCTGAATTTTTCCGGCATTCCTGTATTTGTCCAATTGTCAGGGAATTCATTTAATCGTTCACATTCTATTGGTGTTAGTAAACGGTATTTTTTTGAAGCCGGCGCTTTTATTACATGGGTGCTTCTGTTAACGCTTGATTCACTTGTTAATATGGTTCTTGCCGGAGTGTCAAGATTGTCCGGAAAAGGGATGGCACCCTCGGTATAATTATATTCCTCTCCATTTGGTTTAATACGTATTTCCCTTTTCGAACCTTTCATATACAGCCATTTATCTAAGGTTTCTCCCAAAAAATATTTATCATCGATGTTTTCCTTCTCTAACACATCCATCAGCAACATTTTTTTCCCCAAATACTTTGGATATACTTTATATGTATAAACTTCATTTTTAACCATTACACCTGCATTAGCAAAGTCACACGCAAATTTGTTTGAAAAACTAATTAAATCTGAATACGACTTTTTCCCTATGTCCCAGCTAATATGTTTTACCCCCGGCAAATTGTTAACTTCGATAGGAAATGCATTAGCAAAAAACCCTTTATTTTGAATCAATTCCTCTTTTGTGTTTTTTATGTATTTTGAATAAGTTGATGATGATTTATTAACAGCAAATATAAATGTTCTTCTTCTTTTTTGAGGATGGCCGTATTCTGCTGCATTAATAACACGCCATTCAGCCGCATACCCCAATTCGTTTAGACATCTAAGTATTATTCCAAAATCTCGACCTCTTTGTTTCGCCGGTGATTTAAGAATTCTATCAACATTTTCTAGTAGAATATAAGGTGGCCTTTTCTCTTCAATAATATCTCTTATTTCCCACCAAAGAACACCTTTCTTTCCTTCTATGCCACAAGCTCCAGTTCTAGCTACTGAATAATCTTGGCATGGAAATCCGCCTACCAAGAGATGGTGTTCCGGAATATCCTGTTTGACTATAGCGATATCTTTATTAATGCAGTTTGCATTGTTGCCAAAATTAGCAACATAGCAATCAAATGCGTGCTGCATTTTCTTTCCAGGCTCCCATTGATTTGCCCAAATAGTTTTATATCTATCGGAACTTTTTTCCAATGCAAACCTGAAACCTCCAACACCCGCAAAAAGCTCCACAACATTTATTTCTTTTCCCATAAAATCATCCTTTTTCTTTGGTAAGTGACATCATAACTCCTGTGTCGAATTAAGTCCAGTCACTCATTTTTTGACTAACCCATTTGTTATAGTAGGTATCATATTGAAAGTTATTGGAGCAACTCCACGTCCACGTATAAACCTATTCATAATATCAGAAAACTTAATATGTCCCTGCAAATAACCTATCAATGACAAGTGAGTTAGTAATGTATTATTCCTACCGACTTTGTTATTCCAATCAACCCCATTGACCTCTGAATCTTTATAATAATACTTGCAATCTTCATTCTGGACTAATAAATCATTATAATACAAATATGATTCTACTGAAACACCTCTAATTTTCCCAATTTTTTCTTCTAAATATAAAAGGAGTTCTTTATCAGGTGCGAATTTATACCATTCTAATTCTACGGTCAATCCCGGAGAGTAAGAATTGTCTTGCATGTCAAAAACATTACAATTATATTGGTCTTTTATTTTCACATAATCCATCATCAGTGACATTCTAAAAAAAACTGTTGCAAGAACTGCTAAAACTTCATTGTCCGCAATATGTATTTCAGACAAATCGTCCCACACATCTGCAAAAGATAAATCCTTCATAAATTTACCATCAGACTGCTGAAGCTTTGGACGAAAGTCCCACGGTCTGATTCTTGTAGAATCGTTTGATTTAGTTTCTTTACCTGGATATTGAATATATATTTTTTCTCCTTGAGAAGTTTCATGCAATAGTAATTTGCACTCTGCCACATTGAACTCAAGACCAATTCTACTAATCTCAGAAAAAGAGTTAATATTAAATAATCGTTTTTCGAGTGCCTTCTGTTTTAATACTCTTGTATACACAGTTCTAATTGAATCAAAATTCACTTTTTTACCCTCCTATATAATGTGGATTATTAGAAAATGAATCTGAGGCATCTCTAAAAGCTCTCACTGTATTCCCAGTCATTAATGCAGTCGCAAATTCATCATCTTCCAATTCCAAAAAAAATTGTTTATATTCAAAAGGATAGTCTTCGTACCCGTAATTGCTCCTATCTGGAGCAATAAAAGTTGCTGTTGTTGGTCTTGAAGTCATCCAATAAGCAATGTTATTAACACCTAACTGATAAGCCTGACTTATATATCCCATCAACATATCTCTCGGTCTAAGCCTATTTGGCGTCCTTTCTCTAGGGGCAAAGTATGTATATTTCTGCCATCTTTCTTTCCCCCAATTTATTTCTTGTTCAAAAAACATTAACATTAATGTTGTTAGCATTTCAGCTTCATTAGTTGAATTTGCAATATCTAACGGGTCTGAACCACGCCAAATCAGCAGACAATTTTGAAGGCTAGTCTGCGATATAAGATTCTCTATTAAATCTCTATGGGTAACTCCTGAATTTTCAAATAAGCTACCAGTTAGAATAAAAATATCAAACAAACCCTGACTGGATTTTTTTATTACGCCCTTATTCTTACCGGTTCTTGATGGTTGAGCCATTAGTCCCGAATAATTACGTCTCCATTCAAATCCGAAGTCACCATTTTCAGTTATTAAATGAATATAATCTCCATCAGACAATAGTTTATTTGCTAAATAATTGAACATTTCATTCCACCTTTAGACATCAAGATATTACAAGGAAAGTAATACGACACTTGTAAGTGATGATTAACTTTGATTCCACAAACTCCTGCTAGGCAATCTCTTTATTATAATTTTATCTTAACCAAAGCCAGACAAGTTTATCCATCAGACACGAAGATAATCGCTCATGACTTAAATGATTTTGCGAAATTCAGTTAATTACCTTTTTATTTTATCAAAAAAACAATAATATGTCTAAGAATTGTCTATTAGCAACCGAGTTCGCATTATCAAATAAGCCTCTTAATTTCCATCTTCAATTAATAATTATATAAGTGAATAATTCTCATTATTTTTAAGCACTAAAAGAGCATTCATTGATAACCATCGACCTTCACCGTTTGGATAATTACAATCTTCCTGCCCCCATATCCATTTATAAACCTTTAAAACCGCTTCTGTTGATAACCCATCTCCGATTTGGGAGTTAACTCTTGTTTCCTTTATTGCCTCTTCAACCTCAAAGCCCTCACATACCTTTTTTAGTGCATCAATCAATAAGTTTGTTTGCACATTATCGATTTTACTTTTCAAACTAATATCATCGTGTATTTCTTCGTGTGAAATAAGCCATAGATTCCCTGTCTTATTCTCCAGAATGAATACCATATAATCTTCCTTCGCGATTCTTCCAAAGCTTCTTTTTCCGCCAGGTTTATTGATTACTATTTTATCTTGATTCGATAGTACTTCAACTTCGTACATAAGATAAGGTATTTTCAATGTCTGTTGTCGGAATTCTTCTCGTGGCGCGTTTTTAATTGTCAAAGGGACCAGATTCACTGAATGGCTAAAGTTATTTTTCATATCATTCTCCTTTAAAAAAATATACTAAGCCCATTCTACATGATTCCGTAAAAATTATCTATAAAATATTAAATTATGTATTTTATGGTAATTGCTTTCCAAAATTCTTTATTCCATAATTGTATTATGTCTAATGATTTATTAACTATTTTACACTCAAATTATTTATAAAATAAAAAAGGCTCCCTTGTGGGAGCCAAATTAATTAAATGTCTGGATTGCTGAATATAAAATATTTTGAACATTTCTCAATGAATAGACTTTGGGGAAATGTTTTCAGATTAGTATTCGTTCTACTAGCTGAGTCATTGATATAGAGCCTTCCATTCTTTGCTTGCCAGAGAACTATGAAATGTCCTCCTCCATTTCCGAACCAATTGTGCATGAGACAAATCACTAACTTTCCGTACCTCAGAGATAATATTGCCCTATTTAGATTAGATGTTTCAACTAGCGACAACTTATATTTTTTAGCCATATCCGGGAAGTATTTATTGCTCGTGCCGCCGTTTACTCTATCTCCGAGTTTCAAGCTATCCTTTGCAGCATCAATGGGAGTGTATTTGACCTTTTGCAGAGTTTCGCGTACCATTGCAAAACAAGTCGGCCCACATCCCGAACTTTGTATGTTGGCCTTTGGAAGCTCCTGAGATGGATACAGGAAGATGTTCCATGGCTTGTCATACTGTGAATAATATTTTGGTCTCATTTTTAAAGTCCTTTCTTTGAATCATCAATTAAACCGGTGTTCGTAACCAGTCTTAAAACCGTATTGATTATTGTTAATGCAACTATCTGTTCTGCAGGGTTAAATATTAAATGCCCCGTTATGGTCTGGATTGCTCCCGCAACAAAAGCTAAAAAGTTGACCCACAGAGTTTTGCTTAAATACCACTTTTTCATGTTTTCACCTCCTCAATAGAAATTGTTGAATTAAATAAAAGATAAAGCTGCCAAGACCTGTTATAAGAAGTCCAATGAACCAGCGCATAGTTGTAACCAGGCTTTTTATCTGAAGACATAGATTCTCGATTCGTATTTCTGCCTGGCCTTTTGAATACTCAAGGTTGTCTATTCTTCCGGCATGATTGTTTAGTCTCTTATCATTTGTATCAAGCCTTCCTTCAATGTTTTTATGAATTTCCTCACATGCCTCTTTGTTGTATTCCATTACCGTCTCCTTTCATTTTTCTGTATTAAAAAAGAAGCCCCGGAGGACTTCTTATAAAAAAGAATATTATTACTCTATGATTAAAACCCAGTCATGCTGTTCTTCAGCATTTTTCGGTTGTGCAGGAAGTACGAGAATACCTGTATTTGGATATTGATTAACCACTTTAAATTCAATTTTTGTCGGGTCAAACCAACAGATAGTTTTACCGCTGTCAAAGAGGCTCATATCGATTTTAATTTCTCTTGATGTTGGAATATAACAAACGGCAAATGAACCGTCAAATGCTATTTGTGCGACTCCATAGTCCAACTCTCCTAAGGTACCCCTCCCCTCAATAATCAGATCATTCGAAGGGACTAACTTTGCCCATTCTCTTGATCCAATAAGATCAACAAAATTCTTGATCTGCAGTAATGCCGGATGATCCAGATATGGCTTCCAGTCAATGGTTTCGTTGACACCGAAGTTATAAACAATTAGATTTCCATACGCAATCCCGGCCGCTCCGGATAAGAACCCCCAAAGACATGCCATTCTTATTTGAAAGTTCGTGTTTTGTTCGTCATCCTCATAGCAAGGTTCAGCAAGAATTGTCGGCATTGTCGGTTCTAATTCATAGTCTTCAGTAATTAGTGAATAGTTTAAATGCGAAGATGGGCTATGAACATGAACCATCCTATACTCTATATCTTGCATCTCCTGATAAAAATACTTCTTTGAAACCGCTCCGCGTGGATGAAAACTAATAATATGATTTGAGTCATACTCTCGTAACCCTGAAATCAAAGCATTTGCAACAGCCATCTCAGTCTCGGTCGGGTTTAAGTCTCCGCCTACAAACCACATTATGTTAGCAAAATCCTTGTATCTATTGCCCATATATCTGCCAGACTCCATGGCATTCTCCAAGGTAAAATAACTTTTGTAGTTGTCCATTTCGGCCGGACATATAATAACCTGCATACCATATTCTACCGCCTTGTTTATGATCCAGTCGACGTTGGCAAAATATTTTTCATTTGGAGTTAAAATATCTTCATTTAAAAAAGGCTTATTCCCTTCGGTATTCGCGCGGTCAATCTTAAATGGGGTTGCATAGCACAATATAGAATTAATGCCTTGCTTGAATCTCTCTTCAATGTAGAATTTCGCGTCCTCTTTTGATATATATGAAAAGAGCATCCAACCTGTATCTGCAAACACAAGGTATGGATTGCCTTCTTGGTCAACAAAATATCTATTATTTTCGCTTACTTTTAACGGATAAATCATTTGTATCATCTCCCTGCTATCATATTTACTAAACTCTGTGGGACGGATGCAATTTCACATTGATTGAGTTCCGGCTCGTCCGGATACTTTTCAAGTTTTACTATCCTTTGCTTGTCATTGACACCCTTACTTGAAGCAAGCAATGTGACTATGTCTCCCAGCTCATAACTTAATATTGAATATCCGCTTTGTTTTGACAAATCCGCTATGCTTATCTTATATGAAGGCGCTGTAAGTTTGGATCGTGATATTAAAACTTGCGCCGCGTCATTCATTAAATCTGAAACAAGAGTGCAGTTTGTGTTCTCCCAAAAGTCCAAAATAATCTTATTGCTGTTTGTGGTGTCTAAGAGATAGTTTTGTCCTGCAGGATGTCTAAGCATTGGTCGTCCGGGAATCGATATGCTACCCGCTCCGGTTATATTTAATCCATTAGCTCCTTTAGGGATTAGCATCGTACAAAAATCGTACGAGTTGTTCTGAACCGATATTTCTCTTAGGTTAAGCTGTTCTGCAAAATATACTCCCTTGTCAGGAGCAGCATTTGGTGACCACAAATGAATCACGTTATTTAATGAGTCAAATGTCATCTCTACAAAAAAGGTGGTTTGAACAGCAAGTAAGATATCATAGAGAGTACAAACGCCTAGCGTTATCTCTCGAAATATGATGTCAAACTCCTCACCCGTATGATCAACTAAAGTCCACTCGGTAACATCCGGGTACGAGTCGGGATTGGAAACGTGCATAAAATGCAGCAATTCCTGATAATTGAAAACGTCAGAAATCGTTGAAGATGCACTGTATGCATGAGTATATGGAGGCAGAGAATCCTTGTACCAATTCTTATAACTTAAAATCGGGTGGTAATACATATCCTCCATGTTTGTTTTGAAATCCTCAAGATTGACTTTGCAGATTATCTGATACCAGTCGTCATTTATTATATTTTTCTCTTTTATGACATACTCGTTCTCTGAAGTCTGTATATATCCCTCAAGACTTATCTTTGAAGACTTGGAATCGATTATTGGGTAAGAAAAAGATAAGAGCTCATCAATATTTATCTCTTGGGTAACTTTCAATTCCTTGTAGTTTGTCAAACCCTCTATTTTATTGTGGTTAATGTCGTATAAAGTTAGCATGAAACTCTCCTATATATACCGCTCTTTGTATGTGCAAGAAAAATAATTGAAGGCAGAAGTACTGATTGTGATTAAGTTACTGCCTAAATTAAGTATCGGAAATTGCGCCATAACGGTGTCTCCAAACTTATTGGCCGTCCCGGATAAAACTTTGCAAAGTTCACCATCTATGGTTATATTGGGAAGACCTGTTATATTGCTTATTACATAGATTTGCCCTGCAACATTTACAGTAAGAGTCGAGGCATTTACACTGGTGAGTGAAATCACGCATGAAGTCGGCTGGTTTCCTCCGACAGTTATCGCGTGAGTGTCATAACCTCCCTGGCTACCATACATCTTTGGAATATATGCACACGGAGCTTTCAACTCAACATCAAGCGCATACCACCCTTTTTTAAACCTTGTGTGGTTTTGCGATACAAGGGTGCAATCGTAGTAGAAACTTAAACCGTCAAACTTTATCGTGCATACCTCGAGTTGTTTTATAAAGTTACTAATATTTATTATACAAAGCTCATCCGTAGAATTTTTTATCAACAGACGAAGCTTTAGCCTTTTATACATTTCCTGCTTTCCCAAATACAGAGGATTGACGGCGTTTCTTAACCAGTCATCAAAAATTGTTACGGTTGCTGTCTGAATATCCTTTTTCATGAGGGTGGCATTATATGATGTAATATTTATTGAATTTACAAGCATCAACCCACCCTCCTTTTAACCATAAGACCGGCTTGATTCATAAAATAGTCAATGTCGGATCTGTTGGAGAATGAATATGATCCGTTGAAGTTTATGTTTGTGTCTCCGTAATTTGTTGCAGTAGATGAGGCATTAAATCCTCCGGTCATTCCGGCATTAACTGAAAATCCTCCTAAGGAAGATGAGACCGCATTTCTCATGCCCACTACCTTTCTTGAAAGGCCTGAAGTATAATCGACTCCCAACAAACCCTCTGCAATTCCTAAACCCAGATGATGACCGATTTCGTCTCTCATGAGCTTTGAAGGGCTATGTATTCCAAAGAAATTCTTAAAACCGTTGACCAGAGATTTGCCAACATTTTTAATTCCGTCCCACACCGCGCCTCCGACATTTACCATTCCGTCAATGATACCTTTTACAATATCGCCGCCTAGTTTCAGCCAATTGGTATGAATTATTTTGTCGATTATTTTCGCCATAAGTTTCCCCACGCCAACAACCAGTTTTGGAATCGCTTTTATTAACCCGTTGATTAAAGCGCCGATTATTTTAAACGAAGCTGAAATCAGCATTTTTATATTGTCGGGATCCAGAAGAAAATCAACGATTGCCATTATTATTGCAATTGCGCCGTCAATCAAGGGATCTATGTTTTCAACGAGGGCCGTAACTATCGCGATTATTATTTTAGGAATCTCTTTTATAAGCTTTGGCAAAGATTTAATTAATCCTTGAGCCAAAGATACAATTATCTTTATCGATGCGCGGATTAATTTCGGCAGGTTTGTCATAAGGGCATCAACCAAAGATAGTATTAAAGTTATCGCCATGGGGATCAGCTTTGGTATTGCTTTTAGAATCCCATCTGCCAAAGTCACAACCATCTGCATCGCAGCTTTTATCAACACCGGAGCGTTGACTGACAATATATTAATTAGAGCATTTAACAAAAGAATAACTCCGTCTGTTAATGCTGGTAGTATCACCGGAATTGCTTTTACAACCGCTCCGATAATTGATGATAAAACATTTATAATAACCGGCATAATTTTTGTCATACCGACGGAAAGTTTTGAAATACCTTTTTCTATGCCTTCCCCGATTGTCTTTCCAAGCTCAGTGAAGTTTCCTGTTTTAATTGCTTTTTGAAGTACCGGAATAAGCCCCTGGACAAATCCCATAAGGCCGTTCATGGCAGGTAAGAACGCGGCAGACAATGTTCCTGCTATACCTTTGATTCCTAATTTCAAGCCATCAAAACTATCTGCAAAATCGTCCAATCCTTTTATAGCTTCGTTTGATATTACGGCTCCCATTTTATGAGCTTCATCGGTTAACCCTGCGATTTCTTTGCCGCCTGCCTGAATCAAAGGATTAAGGTCCATGGCGGACTTTCCGAAGATTTTCATTGCCACGGCGTTTCTCTCAGTTGCGTTTGGCATATTTTTAAGTGCCGTAAAAGTATCCGCCATTGTGTCGTTAGCATTTCGAAGCTTGCCTTTGGAGTCGACTACCGAAACTCCCAGCTTTTTAAATGCAGCAGCTTGACCTTTAGTGCCTTGCTCTGCGGCATACATGTTTTTTGCCAGGAATCGTTGTCCTTTTGTGATTGATTCAATATTAACGTCTAGCTTTGTTCCAACATAGGTCAGTTCCTGAACTCTTTCGGCAGTCATTCCATAAACTTCCGCTGTCGTTTGGATCTTGTCCGCCGACTCAACTGATTTTTGTATCATCCTGCCCATACCTGCTGCGGCAATGCTAGTCGCTCCAGCAACCGCTCCGATTCCTATCGCGAGTCCCTTTGCCGCAGTCTTCATCCCACCGCCTAATTTACTTGCAAAAGAACTACCGGATCTTTCGGCATTGCGCTGAGTTTTGTCAAAATTCTTTAAGTCCGAATTTGTGCGGTTTAGTTCGTTGCCCATCATGTTTAACTTCTCTTTAGCGTTTAAAAGTTGTGTCGCGAGTCTTTGAGTTGCGAGTTCGTTGGCGTTTGTTGATGATTTGGCCTGCCTGTATTTTGCGTCCAGTGAGTCGACACTGTTTTTTTGAATGTCTATTTGCTTTGAAAGATACTGGGCTTTTAATTTTAGTTTATCCGTCCCGCTCCCAAAATCGCCTAACCTACTGCTTGCTTCTTTAAACTGTGCTTTTGCATAGTTTAGTTGATCATTTACTTTGCCTATCCCGACACTAAACCCTGATCCGTCTAATCCTACTTTTACATTTAAGCCCATATCTTCTGACATTTAACTCACCACCTTCTTTAGAAAACTCCGTCAACATAATCCAGTCCTTCATCTTCTTGCCCGTTAGCCTTTTTGTGCATATCATTTAGAGCTTTTAATTTTCTTAATGTGCAATGCCAGAATTCTTTTTCTGTCATACGCAAAATGACTGTTGCAAAATAATATAAATACACCCAGTCAAAACCAGATTCTTCATCGTTATCGTCTAGGTCTTGCTGGGTGTTTCGTTTGGGTCCGGCAATGCACCGAAGAAGGATTTGTTAATTGCATCAACAACATCCTTGATATTTGTTATATCAATCAGTTTCCCGACATCTTTTTCCGTCAGGTTGTCGTCGTTTACCAAAAGCGCTGCCCATAAAAAAGTTCTTATGTCCTTAATCTTGCCCTTCTCCAGTTCCTTTGCGCCGCATTCGACGTCTCCATACCGCTCTTCTAGTTCTGCAAGAGCGTTCATATTGAAGCTTACAATCATAGATTTGCCCTTGATGTCTATTACAACATCCTCTTGTTTTATATCTTCAAGATTGCTTTTGTTCCTATCCATTGACCTCTCCTTCTACTATGCTACCGTTGTGAAATATGAAGCCGCATAAGCCAGTGCGTTGCCGGATAAATCACGAACATCCATGTCTGCCACCGCCATATGTTTTGTAGTTCCTGAAAGAGCTGAAACAGGAGTTAATGTGACAACAAAAGTCGATGGATTATATGCAATTGTGCAAGGCACCAATGCTCCCGTTGAGTCGTTTACAAGATAGAAATTCATCATGTTTACAGTCGAAGGATCTAAGGCTTTACTCATAGTCCAAGTTATTGTCGTTGCTTTTGAAATTGCAGTTGCACCTGCTGCAGGAACTATTGTTGACACAACCGGTGCCACTGCGTCAGCAGTTTCAAAGCTGGTAAACCAGTTAGTCCCAATCGTCGAGTTATATGTCAAGCTGTCTTGGTCTGCAAGTTTGACTGTGTTTCCGTCGCATAACCTTGGGACAAATGTGCCTTTTAATGACGGATACTTTGGTGATGCTTTGTCTGACAGTGTCTCGGATTCATGATCAGGTTCTCCGAACTTTCCTTTCAAGAGCTTTATTAACTGATAATTGCCGTTTGCTTTTCTGCTCATAAATGCCAGACCTAGATACGGCGGCACATCAAGATAATTCTTAACCATGACACCGCCCGTTATTGTGTGTCCCAGAATTGATGCCTGATCGTCAATTGAGATGTACTTTTGAGATACCTCAACCTCAACCTCTCCGTTTACCGTCACAATCTCGCCTGCGGTGTCGTCCGTCCACTCAACTGATATATCTTGTTTTGTTGTAATTTTAGCTGACTTTAAATCAGCTAACGGCTTCATCGCGCCATATGTCGAAGCTCCCCCTGAAACATCGCTTGTTTGCAGAGCATAGTAGCCGCTCTTTAGTCCAATTCTTGCACTGCCCATAATTATTCATCCTCGCTTTCTATAAAAGTTGTATATCTCATGTGTTTTATATAAACTCTTTGATCATTGATGTCGTCGTACATATCCGAGCTTGCAATCCTGTAAAAATCAATTGATTTTAAAATCTTGTCAACCTGCTTTGCCAAGGCTGATGTGCTTTCATTTTGGCAATAGATATCAATTTGCATATAAACGCTGGCGTTTTGTTCTACATCATCCGCGTAATCTTCGGGAACATTGTCAAACTCCCAAAACACTATCCTTGGAAACTCATCTGCTTTCGGTGCCGTGAGCTGAAATATTCTGTTTCCTCCGAGCAAAGATAAAAGCACCGCATCATTTAGCAGTGCTTCCAATACTTTCGGTTTTATGTTTTTCATAAACCCAGTCCCTCTTTTAATTCTTTTATAATGGCTTCTTTAACATTCACACGTTCTTCTGCCAGTGTTCTTCCGAACATTGCTTTGGCCGGAATATGTATTGTTCCCCATTCTAAGAAGTTTAAGTAAAAATGCTTATTAACGCGGCCTTTGTCAGGTCCAACCGTTACATACGGTACTCCGTCTTTTCTTTTAAGACCGCTTACAAAAATATTGTCCGCCGCATGTCCATAAGGCGGGTTGCTTTTACTTACCGGTATCTTTGGCTTTACCTTAACTTTTATAATTTCAGCCCCGGCTTTAAGAGCTTTACTTATTGCTTTGTTTTGTTCGGACGGAGACATCATATATTCTATTTTGTTAAGAAGTTTCTCTATCCCATCTAGTTTGATGTCACTATCCATTTTGCACCTCTGATGTGCATTGAATTTGAAGTTCCCTGTGCTTTCCGTCCACATCAATTACGCCTGTGATATTAAATATTCCGAATATCGATTTAATCCTCATTGTTTTATCGATGCCACTCCGGTACCTTATTCTAAACAGCGCGATTTCAATCGCAGAATTTGCAGCGTCTTTGAAATATTCACCCGATGATTGAGTCACATACTCGGCTAATGCAGCCATTTTATCAGACCACTGCTCGCACGAAACACCTTCGTTGTTAGTGATTACAGTCTTTTCTTGTATTATAATTTTGTGTTTTAACTTGCCCGGAGTCATTGAAGAAATAAACGGCATATTCTCTCACCTCAATATATGGTTATCCTGTCTTGTTGTAGTAACG
This sequence comes from Clostridia bacterium, assembly GCA_041662985.1. Taxonomy (GTDB): domain Bacteria; phylum Bacillota; class Clostridia; order Acetivibrionales; family JBAZRJ01; genus JBAZRJ01. Next base: position 37,733 of record JBAZRJ010000009.1, on the reverse strand, counting down.
ACTTTACTGTAAAACTAATCTCCGAAGGAACTCCCCCTCGGTCTGATATAACAGATCTGTTGTCATACCAATGAGAGACCATCAAATAGATTGCCTGCTTAATCTTTAAAGGAACAGAATCAGCCACATCCCCATATCCGCATGTGAAGTTGATTATAATGGGATCTAGCGGATAAAGGACCTCACAAGGAAACACACATCCAAATGGCGGACATATGCGACCCAGTATTCCTCGAGTGCTCAAAACAAAATCAATGTCCTCTGTCAGGTCATTTACAATTCCATTTGCATCTTTATATGTGAATGTATTTACTTTCTGAAGACTTCCCTTTGGTATTTCAATCAAACTTTTCTCGTAATAGTCACAAGCTTTGTCACTTATAGAATAAGAAAAGTCGTTTAGCGACATCTCCCATGTTTGAGTGATATATGCTCTGTTTTGAAAGTCTTCGCAAAATTGTCGTGCTGTGGTTATTAATCCTTGAATATAATCGTCGTCTTCAGTGAAACCCTCATCAATCCTCAAGAAAAGACTTGCTTCAGTCAGTGATATAGGTTCAACCAAAGGTGCTGTGATTAAATTTAGAGTGTAATCTTTCATGAGTAATCCCCCTTAAAGGGAAAGGGACAGTTTCCCATCCCTTTTAAATTTAAACTATTGCTGTGGCAGGTACTTCAGACTCGAATCGACCGCCGGTTAATACTGCAACGATACCGCCTGTTACAGGATCGTTTACGACTTCGACTGCTTTAACCCTTACATAACCATATCCGGTTGACGCCAGCATCTGCTCGTCTACTTCAATTTTGTAGATTTTGTTGGCCGCGGCTGCCGTTGCAAACCCTGCATCGTTTGCCTGTTTTATTTCTCCGAAGGTATCTCCTGATACACACTCCTGATATGAAAAAGGAATGGCTTTAACATTTCCGGGAACGATTGTGTCGCATGCCTCAACAGTGATTGTCGAAGTCCCAACTGCTCCCGCTCCGCAAGTTATAAGAAAGCTTGCGTGCTGCCAGTTTTTCATATGGATTGGAGCTGTTTGTACTGTTCCTGCGAATGCATCGGCAACCGGCACAAGAGCATTTACTACATGATATAAATCTTTCATTTTATCTCCTCTCGTAATATTTATTTCATTTCTTATTTTCTCTCTGCCAAAGTTACAAACGGGCTTAGAGTATTGCTGCCTTTATATGGCGTTAGAGCTGTCTTCCAGATTGGCTGGCCGTCTACTCTATAGATGAACCTGAAAACGGATTCGTCATATAAAAATCTTACATGGACTGATGAAGCCTGGTTGATTCCGCCTTTATCAATCAAAAGGTACTGCGAGAAATCGCCCAATATAATATCTCCCAATGCACCTAATGTGCTACACTGCTCAATTTCAATTACCGGTCTTCCAAATAACGTGGCATATGGTGCTCCGCTTACTCCGCCTGCAGGCATATATACCGGATAAGCATTGTTTCCGATGGATAAGTTCAAAGCATATAGCTGGGGTTCAATGTCCTGGTTTATAAGCCAGACTGCATTTTGTTTGCTTCTGCCCCATAACCTTGCCCACATCTTTATAATGTTTTGCAAAACTATGGTGGTGGCAACCTGTGCGTTTTCTTTTGCTACGGTAACCAAAGAAGTGCTGTTTAAAACACCCAAAGGCTGTCCCGCTCCGATTCCGTTTAGGATTGCATCGTCCATTTTAAAGCCGAACTCTTCAGCAAATGCCTGACCGATTATTGATTCCATTGCAACTGCGTCCTGCAAGAGTTCGTCTGTCATATAACAAAGGCCTGTCAATTTCTTTAACTTCAATTCGACTTTGCTAAACTTTGGCTTTTTACCGGTCATTGCATCGGCTTCATTCTCCCAGAACGATTCAATGCCGCCCCAACGAGATCCGTTTGCACGAGATGTTTCATCAATGCCGTTGGCCGATAGTGCATTTGATCCTGCAGAAATCGGGATGGTTCTACATCGGGTCGGAAGGATTCCCGTTTCATACGTCTTTTTAAGAAGCTCTTTTGTGAAGTCCTCTCCCACCAAGAAACCACCATCCGAAGGAATCTGTTCATTCATACCGGTTGCGTTGTTCTTAATGGTTAATCTCGGATCAATTGTCGGGTTTGGCTTTGAAGCGTCAAATACAGCCTTTAAAAACTCACCGTTATTGACCCATAGTTTCTTATGCGTGTTTGGATCTGCATAAACCGGTTGAATGACCGGTGTTTTGTCGAGGATCTCGCACCCTTCATCGTCAAACTTTTTGCCCTCGTCAAGTGTCTTTTGCACTTCAATCTTTGCTTTAATTGCTTTAATATCGTTACTTACCGCGCTTATTTCGTCGGCCGTTGCATCCGCTTTATCAAGCAGAGTTTTTGCGAGCGTGTTTTTAACGTCAAGCTCTGCCAATAAATCTTTTAGTTTCTTCGACATTTTATATCTCCTTTTTTATAAATTTTTGTATTAAAAAACACCCGAAGTCGGGTGCTAATTGTTACTGCTTATTTAATTTGTTTTATATTTATATCTGCAGTTCAAGATCCAATTTGGCTTTAATTACACTTGTATCGTCTGGTGGCTTTGACATTTCAATCATTCGCCTTACCGCATCGTTTGTGCTGTTTAGAATCGGTATTCTGCTAAATGCAAAATTTGAAATATCTTGTTCAGCTCCTTCAGCCTCTCCGTATAGCATCCCATCTGCAAACCCGTCTTTTATAGCCATCTTTGCACTCATATAAGTTTCATCATCCATCATTGCAGATATCTTTGCCCGTGAGCGATTTGTCTTTAGCTCGTATGCATTTATAATGGCGTCTTTTATGGTGTCTAGAACATCGGCTGTTTTTCTCAAATCGTTTGCATATCCTGATGCTTCGGTCAGAGGGTTATGAATCATCATGATTGAAACCGGAGACATTAAAATCTTATCTCCTGCCATAGCAATTATGGTCGCGGCCGACATTGCTTTGCCGTCAATCTTTATAGTAATCTCTCCCTTGTGTTCCTTAAGAGCGTTATAAATTCCAACTGCTGCGAACACATTGCCGCCGTAACTGTCAATCCAGACCGTCAGATCCGCTCCGCTAAATTTTGAAAGTTCGTCTTTAAAGAGGTTGGGCGTTACACAATCAACCCCAAACATCTCGTAGGCCCATGCATCGTCTTTGTCGACAATATCTCCTTCAATTCGAAGCTCAATACTCTCCGGTGTTTCATCAGTTGCTTCGTTTTTTATAAAATTCCAGAACTTTTTCAACTCTTCACCCTCCCCTCCAACATGCTTTTGATTTCGTTTAATACCTTTTCATTTGTTTGAGTTTCCGTCGCGCTATCGCTTCCCAATGATTCAGAGTCAATCATGTTTGACGGCGTCAGATAAATGTCCCCTCCGGAAATTGGAGGAAGGTTTTCAAGTCTTCTACAGTCATTTGCGGACAACCACCCCCATTGACGTCCTGAACCATAAAGGGCGGCTCTTGCTGCTGAATCGCCCCTCAAGAGACCGTCAATCTTATGCTCAATGAAGTACCCGTCCATTCTCTGTTTTGGAGTCAGAAGCTGTGCGTTTATGCATTCTTCAAATCGTTTGAATATTGGAAGCATGGTGTACATAACAAATTCCAAGCTCTGCTGCTCGATATTACTGAAAGTTGCCTTGTTTAATAACTGGACCAAATGCTGAGGCACCCTATAAATTCTGCATATATCCTCAATCTGAAAATATTTGCTCTCGAGTAACTGCGCGTCAACGGGGTTTACCGTAAACTGCTGAAACTCCAATCCGTCTTCCAAGATCATAGGTGTTCCGACTCTCTTTAGCCCGGTGTAGTTTTTCTTTAGTTCTTCTTTTAGTCTGTTAAACGCAATCTCTGAAACGGAGCCGGTTGTCTTAAACGCACCTGAAGGCATTGCTGAGTTTCTGTAGAAGTTCACTCCATATTGTTCATATGACAAGCCCAATCGAATAGATGCCGCCGCATAAGAAATCGGAGACAAACCGTTAATTCCGTTTAGACTCATGTTTGGTACATGAAACACTTGCTCTCTTGTAAACGTCGTTTGCGAGGTTCCGTTTTTTACGATATAAATAAGCTTCTTTGTCTCTCGGTCTCTGTCAATTGTGACCATGTTATGCGGGTACGGATAAAGCCCTACAAGCTCGCCTGCTTTGTTAAATAATTTCTGGCACACCGAATTGCCGCCAAGGTTTAGAGACGTCATCAGTGCTTCGTTGAAGTTAAAAGGTGCCATTTCCTCGTTTGGAGCATTGTGCAAAATGTCGAAAATCGGTAGGTCAGTTACTGCCTTCCGTCCCTCTCCTTCTTTTTTATAAAGCATGGCCGGAACACTTGCGAAAGTTTCTGCCAGAACCTTGTTGCATGCAAATACGCAAGAGAACTTCAGGGCAAGCTCGGTGTCAACATTCATTCCTGAATCCTCGCTTTCTAGATCCGCTCCGGTCAGAAACCTTGAAACTGCTTCATCAAATGAAGAGTTGCTAAATAAATACTTTAAACGCTGCGTAAACTTCAACCTTGCCCACCCCCTTATAACAATGACCTCAAGCCTCTTGATTCATAAATACTCTGCTTTGCCTTTATTGTTAAGACTAATTTATGCGCATCAATCGTCGCATCGCACGGGTCAATTCTTTTGTTTTGAAGATCCTTGTCAATCTTAATTTCACCAAAGCTGTTTGAGACCGTGACCGCATTAGTAAAGCTCCAAATCAGGAGCTTGTCTTTTTTGTTGTATATGACATCTTGGGCGTCGACTGTATTTTTGAAATCGACCGTCGCGTCATTTAGACTTTTGCAACTTTGTACTATTTCAACGCAGTCGACATTAAACTCTTCTAAGTCCTGCAAGAAAGCCGATGCATTGTGTGGATCATATGCGATTCCTTTAAGTTTTAAATTGTGCTTTTCAATTAATTCTTTGTAATAGCTGATTATGTATTTATAATCTGTCTTGTATCCGCCCAATGTCTCAGTTAGAGTAATCAAACCTTCTTTAACCCAAACGTCGTACGGTGCTTTGTCGGCCTGCACATGCTCGGCTAATCTTGCAGTCGGCATGAAACTGTGCGAGTGAATAAAGTATTTTGTGTGTCCTTCAAAATCAACCGCAAACTCCAATGTGCCGGAAGTTAAATCACCGCCGGAAGATAAGTCGAGACCCAAGTAGCAGTCCTTTCCCTCCATATCTTCAATGCCGGTATCCGATGCACAATCCCTCCATTTTTGAAGGTTAAGATATTGTCTGTCTGCTGCCTGATACCATCTGTTTAATGCTTTTGTAATGAAGTTTCTTAATTCGTTGCCACCCATTACTTTGGCTTTTATCGCTGACGATTTTAAGTTGCCTAGCCTTAAGTTGTTCCACAGCGGATTTGCCTTCTGCCAGTTTAGGTCATCCCATATATCGTCTTCTTTATCTAAATCTGCGATATAAATAAACTGAGTGTCATCTGTCTCATTCCCTAAGAGCACATTCACGCAATAATCATAAAGTTCCTTGCAAGGTGAGTTTAAATCAAACCCCGCTGTTGTTATGACTGAAATAAGACTCTCGTCTAGAAACACAGCGCCGTCAGACATTTCCTTATACATCTGATTTGTCGGATGAGCAAAGTACTCATCAACGCTTGCATAATATGGACGATGTCCGGACATTGTCTTTGAGTCTCTGCCCAATGCTTGGACCTCTCCCATGGTTCGTTTTGCAACAATCAGACTTTTATATTCCTGAATCTTAAACTCGTTTTCTAAATCCTCATCCGTCTGGATAAACTTTATGGCCTCTTTCAGAACAATCTTTGCCTGTGCTTCTTTTGTCGCAACGCAGAATATCTGTGGATAAATATAATCATCAAAGTTGGAATAGAATACTGTGTTCTCCGCGTTATCAATTGACTTGCCGTTTTGCCTTGCGACCTGCACATATGAAGTTCTAAAGCGTCTGAATCCAGTATTTTTATGAACCCACCCGTACTGGCAGCCTTTTATAAACGCCTGAAACTCAAATAACTTTAATTGCTTTTTCTCTTTGCCCTCGGATATCGTCAGGCATTCTGCAAACTCAATCCTATATTTTGACCGTTCCGGTATATACACATAAGGAAAATCATCTGTTCCTTGTTTTTTTAAGTCGTCTAAATGACGCTTGCAGCAGAGAGTTTCGTTTAGTCCATAGATAGTACGTCCATCAACCGGCTTTTTTGATACAACACTTTTTGCAAACTCTGTTGTCCTATCCACTCATACCCCCACCTCCAAACTTATCGAATTTGTTAACAGGTTTCTTATCGTCCTTGTTTGCGATTACTGATCTGGCGCGTCCCACAGGTTCTAATAACAAAGCCTCTCCATATCTCTTAATCGTAATGGATGCTTCATTGGCAATTGTCATCCATGGGTTCTTCTTTGGCCTTCCATCTTGTGCTATAACCTCGGACGTCTCACGAACCTTTTTCATCGCTTTTCTGTAAGTCAGCAGAGCCTCGCAATATATTTCAATGGCATTAATATCCAAGTCACAAATGAAGTCTCCGTTTAACTCCTGATAAAGAGAGACGATCCTTTGCCACTCTTTTTTAACCTCATCGCACAAATGCTCCGGACAAGATAACTCATTGCTTTTAATACGAGGCTCCCGGCTCCTTAATTCAAGCTGAGCCTGTGTTTTTCTTATCTTGTCGTTATTTGCTTTTATCTGTTCAAACGGATATGGTTTACGTCCTTTCATTTTTCTCATCTCTTTTCCACTTGTAAATGCCCCATACGGAAATACATGTGTACATGAAAAACAAAATGCTCTGAGAATAAATGCCTTTTGAAAAATCATAAACACACCAAGTCACATTGGTAAAAAGCCAGATTATAAAGCACCACGACTTTTTATATATGTTTGCAATGGTACCGATGAGGCTTGATATAGTAATTAATATTGTCCAATCAATCATTGTTCTTTTAGCCGCCTTTTTTAATAACAAAAAAGAAGCCGTAAGGCCTCTTTGATTTTCATATTTTTGTATTTCTTTTTATTTAACTTCCACCCGCTTATATAGCCAGTTAAAACTCTTTATAAGATCATCTGTTTTGCCTTCTTTTTTCGCGACCTTCAAAGTCAGTTCAGATACATATTCTTGCAGTTCAAATAAGTCATCCTGCTCCATTCGGTCATCGCTTTTAAATAATAGGATTTGAATTTTCTTTAACTCTTTATACAAAAGTCATTCGCCTCCCCTTATTCCCTTGAAGTTATAATTCCCACGCTTTATCTCTTCATGGTCGGCTGACACAGCCTTTTTATAATCTTTGTCTTTTATCTCTTTATCGGAACAATCCATGCAAATGCACTGCTCGTTGAACATTGACATTATGCGTCCTCCGATTAATTCCATATGGCATCGGTCGCAGTGTTTCTGTGAAAAGAATTTATCCATTATTATCCTCCTTGCCATCTGCCACCTTGTAGAGAATTCTGAAGTCGCCATCTTCTATAAACTGTGCTACCTCGGTCGGTGTGTAAATGAGAACCTCTTCTGAATTTTCGTCCATGTCTGCGAAAACATAATCCTTGCCCCATCGTCCGACTATTTGAAAAATCCTCTTGCCGTCTTTTGTTATCAGAAAGTCGCTTTTTTTCATTTTAATGCCCTCCGTTTGCTTGTTTTGGTATGTACCATCATAACTCTGAAAGGCACTTACATCAAGTCTTTTAGGCCTTTTTTAGCGGTATTTTATCAAGGTTTTTATATGGCTTTTTCTTACCGTTTTCAAGCAAGAAAACATTGTCATCCGAACCCATTAACTCAATATATCGTTTGATTATTACGTCGCAATATTTCTCATCGAGTTCAGACATATAACAGGTTCTTCCTATCTGCTCGGCCGCAATCATTGTCGACCCGCTCCCACCAAAAGGATCAAGTATAATATCTCCTTCTTTACTTGAGTTTGAAATAAAGTACCCGCACAAACCTATCGGTTTCATCGTCGGATGTTCACCGTTTCTGTGAGGCTTTTCAAACTTGACCAGAGTTGTTTGTTTGCGGTCTCCGTACCAAGTATGACTTGCGCCATCTTTCCAGCCATATAAAATCGGCTCATGCTGCCATTGATAATCTTGTCTGCCCATAACCATGGAACTCTTAATCCATACCAGGCATTGCCTTAACTGATAGCCTGCTTGTTTAAACGCAGACCGGAAGTTGTATCCTTCGCTGTCGGCATGAAAGCAATATATAGCAGCACCCTTTTTTGAATGGTCATACATCCGAAAAAAGGAGTCTGTTAAGAACTTATGAAAAGTATCGTCTTTCATTTTGTCGTTTTGAATTTTAAGTTTCTCTTTTGTTGCACCTTCGTAATCGACATTATAAGGCGGATCTGTTAATACCAAGTCAGCCTCATGGTTGTCCATTAGCTTTGAGATATCCTCGTCAGATGTGCTGTCTCCGCAAATCAATTTATGTTTGCCCAGGAGCCATATATCGTTTCTTTTTGTAATCGGTTCATCCGGGATTGCGGCGTCGACATCAAAGTCATCTTCCTCAACCTCAACTTTTATGTCTTCAAAGCCGTAAGGTTGCATATCAAATTCAAATGCTTTCAGCTCTCCCAACTCTCCTGCCAATAAATCTAAATCCCACTCCGCAAATTCATTTGTTTTATTGTCAGCAAGTCGATAAGCTTTTGCTTGCTCATCCGATAAGTTGTTTGCAAACAGAACAGGGATCTCACTTATTTTTAGCTTTTTCGCAGCCTTATAACGGGTATGCCCGACAATAATTACACCTTCTTTATCGACTACAATAGGCTGTTGAAAGCCGAACTCTTTAATGCTAGAAGCCACCTTATCAACTGCTTTGTCGTTCTTTCTTGGGTTCTTGTCATATGGTTTTATTTCGTTAATATTCAGCATTTTTATATCCATTTGTTTCTCCTTTTTTCTCCAATAAAACGAGTTTTTGCGTGGAATTAGAGGGGCGCGGTGCTTGTAGCAAGGGTTGTAGCGATTTTTACCCCCTACCCACCCAGGCGTGTCCTAATACTGTGACATCTTTTACTCAATGACCTTAGATTGTTTATATCAAGTCTTAGATCAGGTCTGTCTCTTACTTTTATGATATGGTGTACTTCTGTCGCCGGTTCTATCTCACCCTTCTCTAAGCAGTCCTCACACAAAGGGTCTCTCATAAGCTTTCTGCGTCTTAACTTAACCCAATCAGAGTCATAGCCCCGCTCCGTTCTTGAACCTCTCCGGCGGTCATATTCGTTTATATGCTTATCGCAATACCTTTTGTTTATATCAATTAGTTCACCGCAGTTCTGTGTGCTGCAGTACTTCTTTAACATTTCGCCACCTCCAAATTTGCGCAGCAAAAAAGAGGCGAGCTGTTAGGCCGGCCTCTTATCCCTTATATTTATGCTGCTTTGGATTGTTTACACACTTCCACAATATTATTATAGCACTTTCAATGTGGTATTGGGTGGTAGACTTTATTTACCATTTTCAATCATGTTCATTATCTCTTCTTCAGTTCTAAATTTATCGTAGTCACCGTCTAAACCGCCTTGGTAATGATAAACCACTCCTGCTCTTTCGTTTTTTATTATGCACTCAAGAAATTTTTCTTCCCCTTGTATCTTAATATATCTCGCAAATGCTCTGATTCTTATTTTGTCTAACATCCCGCCTTCACAAGGGAAATCATCGCATTCCCAACAACCATTGATTCCTTTTTCAATGCAGCACTTTGAATTCTTGCACCAATCTTTATCTTTACATCCACCGCTCCGGCACCCGGCACAATTCTTATTCTCGCTGCAAATAACACATGCCAATCCGCAATATGCTACCCCTAATTTTTTATTGATTGACATTAAATCTCCTCCGCATTTTAATAACTTTTCAACAATTCTATATTAATATTTATCAATTTACAATTAAATTAATTCTTAACCCTTGTATTTCTGCCTTGACAAACATTGTAAAATTATGTATATTACAATAAATTACTTAAGGAGGACCAAAATTGAAATCCACAGGTATGTACCGCAGACTAGATCGTCTTGGAAGAGTTGTGTTGCCAATTGAACTCCGCAATGTCATGGATATACAAATTCAAGATGGGTTAGAAATTTTCGTAGATGAAGATAAAATTATACTTAGAAAATATGATCCTACTTGCTGTTTCTGCAAGGAAGCAGCAAATGTCACCTCATTCAAATCAAAATACATTTGTAATAATTGTCGTAACGAATTTAAAAAATAGCCTTGTTTAACAATCTATTTAAAACCCAGTTCAAACAAAAAACTCATTCAATTTTGGGTACTTCTTTTTGTTTGCCTTAATTCTATCGACAACGAATTTCCTGAATTCTATGGCATCATATATGGCCGAATTGACTTCACTAAAATTCGGTATCCTTCCTCTGTGTGCTACCCTATTCCTTAATTCATACGTATTCTTATACCATTTCCCAATTTCAGAATCAATTTTTGTAACATCCCAACTTCCGCCAATATAAGTATGCAACTTTCTTATCATTGCCATAAATGGTGTACTCTCTAATCTATCCTTAATTTCATCCTCGCTAATTTCATCAGTCTTTAGCAGCTCTTCAAATAAAGTTCTTATTAGAACTTCAACGCTCGTTTGAGCAAAGATTACAGCCTCAATGTAAAATCCCTGTTTAAAGTACCTTTCTGCAAATAAGACATACTGCTCGCCACTTGCAAATGGATTCAACTCAAAAATTATAATTTCCTGAAGCCTCATAATTTTTTCTATATCCTTTTCGTTTAATGGATCTTTTTCATAAGGTACATTCGTATGAAGCACAAATAACGCCATATTATTTTCCCAAGTCTCTAAATTGGTTATTCTTGCAGCAATAGAAGCTTGAAGCATTTCTTTAGTTAAATAATGGCAGTCTTCATCTTTCTTTGCCGTCATATAGCTTAATATGATTTTGTTTAATACTTCTAATAATTCGTCGAAATATTGATTCAAGTAATTCTCTTCATCATCTACCAACATCTCATACTCTTTTTCTGTGGCAACCATCATAAGAATTTTGGTTTTATGCACATTCAAAATCGGCGTGACGTCTTTCAATGGATATTTATATGATTCATTTGTTGTAACCATATCAAACCTGAAACTTACAAATTCATTTGGGATAGATAATGTAATAGTTTCGCTTATTAGGAATGGAATATGAAATGGTAATACAACCTCATATTCAATAAATGATTTTGGCGGAATTCCCTCTATCCTATACACAGGTAAGAAGTCACTTTCATATACTTCTTTTGTTAAAATAAATGGAGTATCAGCATCCTTCTTCTTATTCAAACAACAATGTTTATAATTCTTCACGCTGCTATAAAGAGCATGTATCATTTCTTTCAGTTTCAACTTCAGTTCCTCCTGTTTCTTTGTTCTCATTATGTTCCTTGCGTCTAATATATTAATTACATTTCGCGGTCTTGAGACAGTTGAGTAAAATTGCCGCATAAATAATTACAATTCTCCAAATTATATCATAAATTTTGTCAAAATTTATACAAATATTAATTATAAAATCAGTGGACTAAAATCGAAAAATAGATCTAAAATATTTAAATACAGGTATTATGTAACCTACTAATAAATTTATCATGTTTCTTCCTAACGGTCTCACTTGAATACCCCATGCTAAACCCTATCTGGACCCAGGTTAGGCCGTTTATATATTTGTAGGTCAGTATTTGCCTTAAGTCGCCGTCGTCTATTGTGTAGATGTATTCGCTGATACTATCTCTTTCATCCATAAGCTCCGAAAGCTTTCGGTTTAATCTGTTTTGAATCCTCAATACCTTTTTGTTATAGTCGTTTATGTCAATCCCGGATATTGTTATCGTGTGTTCTGTATAAGGGAAATCCGGAGAGGATCCTTTGACAGAGTCTGTTATATATTTAAACTCGACATCAGCCAATTCTTTTTTTATCTGCGTAATCTCTTGCTTTATTTTCTTTAACTTCCCCAGTTCTCGTTTTGTCATTGGTTTTTCCTCTCTATAAGCTCATACCGCTTCATATTTTTTATTCTACAACCGCTCCGTTATGCAACATTTTTTTAGCACAATTTTTGATTCTCTTTAGTCCATATTTAAGATTGCTTTGCTCCCTGCTAAAAGATTAATGCTAAGTCTTAAAATCATGCACTACATGGTATATATATAAAAGGTGTCGCAATATTGGGGGTGTGGAGGTACAATTTTCCTTATTGCTTGCAGCTCTTTGTTGTAAACAGTTTCGGGATTTTTGGCTACCCTCATTTTTGGGGGTAGCCAAATAACTTTAAAAATGGTTTTTGGTCTCCACTACCCCCATTTTTGAGGGTAGCACTACCCCCAATATTGGGGGGGCCAATATGAACCGGAGTGAGTGTTTTAGGATCTATGTCCGGCCACTTTTGCCAACTGTCAGAAAACTTATATATGTTCGACATTCTTGCTATCCTTCCTTCTCTGACAACTTCAATAAAACCATGCAAAATCAAATCATTAAAACAACTTGTAATCACATTTCTGCTTATAATCTTTTTGGCCTCGCTATGGGGAAATTCAATATCATCATGATTGTTTCCGTTGTATCTTAACTTCATTGCTACATAAAGCTTTATGGAGGTTGATTTCAAATCCCGCCACGCATCAGACATAATCATACTTTCGGTTAACCGTATATGTCTCTCCGATGATTTCGATCCTTCGAATTGTTTGAACCGATTGTCTTTTTTATATCTGCTCTTGGCCACGTATTCACCTTTATAGTTTTACATTTAGTAAAACTTTCTTAATCTACTTTTACATTTAGCGGAATTGCATAAAATCTTTTGCATTTTGTCAAATATTTCTTGGTGTTTCAAATACAGTTATATCATACCTTTAATCAACCACGTTATTATTTTCGTTAACGTTTTTAACTTTCTTTAAGCAACCTATTTGGAAAGAAATATTTAGATATCTCAGAATTTTCAATTTCTAATTCATTGCAGATATTGTTCATCTCGTCTGAGTTGAAGCTATAGTAGCCGTTTATCTTGTTTGATATGGCGTTACTAGTTGAACCTATTGTGTTTGCAAGCTTCATGTAAGATGTTCCCTTTTCTCTTATGCGTCCCTTTAGGGCTGATAATATGGGATATCTGCGTTTCTTTTTGCTTTTCATTTGCGACCGCTCCTTTAGTTTTGAATTTCTTTAATAAACTATTTTAATTATATCAATAACAATTTCAATTACAATAGCAAAATAAATATTATTTAAAAATTAACGTAAGTTTTCATTGACTAATGCAACTAACTGACTTATACTTGAATCTATAGACAAGGAGGAAATCTTATGAAACCAAAAGAAATCATAATCGAGAATTTTTCAACGAGATTAACCGAAGTTATGAAAGAACATAGCCATACAATTTATGATCTGGCAGATATACTGCATTTAAATGGCTCAACCATCTTTAAGTACACCTCGGGCCAGATTGTTCCAAAGATAGTCTTAGTAGAATATATGGCAAGGATATATCATGTTAACCCGGAATGGCTACGAGGAGACCCGGATTCTGAACGTGAAAGTTCAGAGCCTGCTTCTCGCCTAATCCCTATTGTGGGATCGGTAGCCGCTGGACTTCCTTTACTTGCTCAAGAGAACATTGAAGGCTATGAGGCGGTTACGGACGACGTTAAAGCGGACTATTGTTTAAGGGTTAAAGGCGACTCCATGATAAACGCAAGAATTAACGATGGAGACATTGTGTTTGTAAGGAAACAGCCCGAGGTTAATAACGGAGAGATTGCGGTAGTCTTAATTGGCGACGAGGAAGCAACACTCAAAAGATTCTATAAATATGGCAATACCATAATGCTTCGCCCTGAAAACCCCAAGTATGATGAGATTGTATTAAACAAGACAGATTTTAAAGAAGTTAGGATATTAGGCAAATGCATTGCAGTTAAATTCTCTTTGGAGGTGTAAACACTTGGCTAGTATCAAAAAGCTTAAGAACGGAACATTTCAAGCAACAATCTCCTGCGGTAAAAATGCAGAAGGAAAGCAGATCAGAAAGTACATAACAAAAGACACGCAGAAAGAATGCAAGAGTGCGGCGCGAGAGTTTGAGACAGAGTTTGAAGAGGGCTTGATTGTAAACTACCAAAACAAGAAGTTTGCCCTTTGGATTGATGAATGGCTTGAATTAAACAAATCAAGGTTAAAGCCCTCAACCTACGTTTCTTACAAGATTTATGCAGGACACTTCAAAACATTTTTCAATAACCTAAAGGTTTCACAGATAACAGAGATTCACATCAAAAGGTATATCAACGAAAGGCTTAAGATTAACTCGGCCTGTACGGTGAAAAAGCATCTGTTTGTTCTAAGCCGGATGCTTCAAGATATTCTAAAAAACAAAAACCCATGCAGAGACGTCCAGCACCCTAAAAAGATTAAATATTCCCCGCATATAATAACCGGAGACGAATTTGAAAAGATAAAGGAATGCGTCAAAGGAACCGACATGGAACCGATAGTTTTAATGTCTGCCTGGTGTGGCATGCGCAGAGGCGAAATATGCGCCTTAAAATGGGATGATATTGATTGGAACAATAATACCCTCCGAGTTGATGAAACGGTCTGTGTGACCGAATCTGGCTACAAATTGGGTACACCTAAAAGCCAGAACGGGATGAGAACAGTAATAGCCCCAAAACAACTCATGGCTCTACTTGAGGCCATAAAGAAAAAGGATGGCTTAAGACGAGAAAAAGTCTTCACAAAGTCACCAGGAGCCGTCACAAGCAGCTTCCATTGGATTGCATATGAAAGAATAGGTTTACCGATAAGATTTCATGATTTAAGACATTATCATGCCAACTGGCTAAGGAAGAACGGTGTTCCGGATATCTACGCCGCAGAACGCCTAGGCCATGACGTACAGACCCTAAAGAACATATATCAGCATATAGACTCCGGAGAGAGATTCAATATAGAAAAGGCTATGATTAAATTAATTGAGACCCCTGGCTTTTAGTTTCTCGTTTATTCAAAGTCCATATCGTAGAATGCGCACATTTCATATTTAATATTATTGGAATTTAAATCATATTGAAAAGAAAAAATCGATTCACAATTCGCTAAGTAGTCTCTAAATAATTTTATTGTATTTTCAGGATTTGTATCATGTAATACCTTAGACAAAAATCTATTCCAATCCGGCATAAGCAGTTCATAGTGAAAATCATCGGCAGTATTATAACTTATTGCTACCCAAAGCTCTTTGCCGTTACTATCAGAATAAATCTTATAATCCACTAATTTGGATACTTTAATGCTTTTGCTACATTTAAAGTCTTTCTCAAGCCATTTGTCACTATACATATGCCATTCCTTTTATCAACCATCAGCGAATTTGATTTAATTGAACCAGGAGATACTGATCATCACTCAATTTAATTTGCCATTCATTTATAAATAATACATCGTCCTCGAATTCTCGCTTTAAGAATGATTTTAAATCTGTACTAACATCATTTTTATATTTATTGATGATGGGAAACAGAAAAGACAGATGATATTTGTTCTTATTAATCTTTTTCATTTTCTGAAGGTCTTTTTTTATTTGAAGGTATTTAATTCTCGGTCTCGAAATATAATCAGACTCCGTTTTAAAAATTATTGTCTTCACCTCGAGCCAGTTTTCTATTTCCTTGTAACTCCACCATAAATCGCAATGTTCAAATCTTCCGGTTTCTATTGGATCAGGATATTGATGCTCGCCTTCGTAATCGAAGCACTCATTTAAAGCCATTTCTTTAAGCTTAGCCAGCATTTCGGTCAATAACCATTTTTCTATATGTAAGACATCGCATTTTTCTTCCTCTTCAATTTTACCTCTTTCTGAGGCAATACTGAATATTTCTTTTCTGCCTTTAACCGGAATTAGCATCAGATCTACAACATCTTTTACTTCCATAATCCCCACCACCATTAGGATTTTTATGTTTATTATAATTTCTTTTCAAAATCACGATAAAACATTTGCCCATCGTCCCTTTTCAAAAAGCTCTCATATGGCTTGTCTATTATTTCTTCAGTGCCATCTTCATGATAAATTATCCCTTGGTAAAAAGATTTTTCTCCTTCATACAAAGGCATCCCAACTGAAAAAGAATGAAATATGAGGAATACTCCATCAAACCATGGTGTTCCGTCTTCTCTATACAATTTGCCCTTTGTAAAATATCGAGGTCCATAATAGGTTCTTGGCCCCTTATTATACACGCCTTCGTAACGAAGGACGCCATTTTCGTAAAATTCCCGTCCAATTTCGATAAACCAGTCAGCAAATATTCCCTCAAAGTGTTTGTTTCCGTTTTTGAAATAGGAAACACCAACACCACAAGGCATTTTGTCTTTTATGAACCCTTCATAACTGAGTTCACCGGTATCAAAATATAGCTTGCCCCACATGCTTTCATCTTCCATATAAACACCTCTGTTTAAAATAAATATTAATCTCCTATTTTACTTGATTGTTACTTTACACCTAGCGGTTTTCTTTCCATCAACGCTATATGCATAGATGTAGGTCGTTCCCTTCTTAATTCCTTTAATAATTCCTTTTGAACTAACAGTTGCAATAGCTTTGCTTCCTGATTTCCATGTTACTTTTTTATTGTTCGCATTTGAAGGGTTAACAGTTGATATTAACTTATATGTCTTGCCTTTTTTTAGTGTCAAACTCGTCTTGTTTAATTTTACACTTTTAACGGGCTGAATTACCGTTATTTGGCAAATTGCAATTTTCCCACCATCAACGGTCGTCGCTATTATGCTTGTGCTTCCACGCATTTTGGCGGTTACTTCTCCTGTAGCCGAAACCAAAGCGATAGAGGTATTCCCAGATGCCCAATTGACCGATTTGTTACCGACATTATATGGATTTATTGTTGCTGTCAGCTGATATTTATTACCTGTCTTAATTGTCGCCGAATTTTTGTTTAATGTGATTCCCAAAACCGGAATAATAGTGGGAGTTGCGGTTGGAGTTGCAGTCGGAGTGGCGGTCGGAGTTGCGGTTGGAGTGGCGGTAGGAATTGCTGTTGGAGTTGCTGTTGGAGTTGCTGTTGGAGTCGCTGTCGGAGTTGCTGTCGCATTTATTGAGCTTACAGCTTTTAATAACTTTTCTGCGTTTATTAGACCAAATCCATAATATATGTCATACCCTGTTGTTCCTTTATCGGTTGAATTATCACGAATCAATTGATAAAAGTCACTTGAATTTAATGAATTGTCAATGGAACATGCAAGAGCTGCGATTCCGGACACATATGGTGCGGAAAAAGATGTTCCATCGACATATCCATAACCATAGCCATCATTAAAATCAGGGTCTGTTGTTGAAACAATATCTTCACCTGGAGCCATAACATCAAGCATGTTATTAAATTGCGAAAAGCTCGAACGTGTTATCGTATTATCGACAGAGCCAACACTTATAACGCCCGAATAAGATGCCGGATAATGTAAATCACTTGTTCCACTGTTGCCGGCTGAAGCCACAACTATACAATCTTTAGATATTGCATAAGCTATTGCGCTTGCTTCTGCAGAATTATATGAACCGCCAAGACTTAAGTTTATTACATCTACATTTAGA
The DNA here is from genome assembly GCA_041662985.1 of Clostridia bacterium. GTDB lineage: Bacteria > Bacillota > Clostridia > Acetivibrionales > JBAZRJ01 > JBAZRJ01. Next base: position 20,009 of record JBAZRJ010000009.1, on the reverse strand, counting down.
TCAGCTGCCATATTTATTGCAGCGCATTCAGCCGATGTATCAATATCTCCATATGCGTCACAAATGCTTAAAGGTACAATTGCCACATTCCAATCCGTTCCTGCCATACCTTTAGCATTATTTGCCTGAGCCGCAATTATTCCGGTAGTTGATGTACCATGCCCAGCCCAGTCAAAATCCGCATATCCACCATAAATAAAGTCATGACCATTTCGAATATCGGCATATTGCAGATCCGGATTAGTTCGGCATACCCCTGTATCAATAACACACACAAAAACCGAATTTGAGCCTGTTGTAATATCCCAAGCCTGAGGTAAATTTAAAGCGGGCAATGCCCACTGATTTTGATAATATGTATCATTTGGAACTTTATCTATATGTCGTTGACTATCTTTTTCAATGAATTTAACCATGCCCGAAGTTTCGACCTTCAATTCTTCAAAATTGCTTGTCTTAATCAAGAACATTTTTGTATCGCTAAGACCCAATAATTTATATTCATAATGTTCAACAATAGCAGATATTTGCTGTAACGTAATCTCCTTTTTAAATTGAACAATATATGAACTGCCTGAGCTTGAAGCAAAATGCTTTTCTATTTCATTTTGACTGCTAAGAATTTTTTCAGAATTTAAAGAAAGTTTCTCGCTTTCAACCGATTTATAGATTTGCGCCATTCGACAGTAGTTCTCGTCAGATAATGCGAAAGGATTACTTTCAGCGGATTTTACGGAGATAGATTGGACAAATGAAGTATTCCATAGGGCCATATTAAAAACTAAAGTGAATGCCAGAATTTTAATAGCCAGTTTTTTCATTGATTTCTCCTTTTACAATAATATTTGTTGATTTAAGCATTATTCATTTAATAAAAATTTGGTAAATTAGGGCTTTTTTATTATAACATTATTTACAATTCAATACAAATTATTACTTTAACCCATAATTAGTAGCGGATTATGACTCCGTATAGTCTTGTGAAAATAAAAAAATACCGCTGTCAAAGACAACGGTTTAGCGGTAAGAAAAGATATTTTCTTTCTCCTGTTTATTCAGTTCAAAACCCGCAAAGTGGTGGGGATGGTCGGAGTCGAACCGACATGATCTTTCGACCGAAGGATTTTGAGTCCTTTGCGTCTGCCAATTTCACCACATCCCCATGTTAAATTTGTTCCCTATTTTTATCTCGTAATTTCTATTAAAAAAAGTTTAATGCGGTAAGAATGCGGTATTTTGTCTTTTTTCGAAAATTTCAAAACCCGCTATCTCTTGCTGTGTGCGGTTTACGGGGTTTGTGTATGGTCAGTATGCACTGGTTTTTGAGTCCGCAGATTCGCTCAACACAGCACTTCAAAAACAAACGTATAATTTTTATGTATATTTATCAAAGTCCTGTTTTACCAATTAATTTTCTTATGTCTTCAATTACTTCTGTGTAAGCAATATCTGCAGCATACGGGTACTTTTTCTGATATTTATCCCATAAAAGAGCCAAATCTCCGCTTTTCTCAATCATATCAAATATGTTCATTACTTTTTTTCCAATACGTTCAATGGATCCGCGCTTCTCAGAGGTTCTTTTAAATGCATTTGCAAAAACAGCATAATCGATATTCTCTCCATGCATTGTCGTCAATATATGAATGTCATAGAAATCTCTCATCCTCGTATTTGTAGTGTTTCGATCCATTACAGATTCCAATTTTTCTGCCAGCACCGTTTCTAAGTTATAGGCTTGTATTTGAATTTCTCTTTCCTCAAACATTAACGGAAATGTATAAGTGATTTCTTTTGGAGTAATAACATCTCCTGAAGTCACATCAATTTTAATAGTTTGCTTTGTTTTATCGAATTTTGTCGCTATTGATACTCGAAATCCCGGATAATCTGACTCATCATGAATATTACTGATATCTAACAAACTCATTTCCACATTATCTTCCACTTCAATACAAAGTATCTCGTTTACAATTTTTTCTAGTTTCTCTTTGCTTATTGATTGCCCCTTCATTGTAGCATCCAAATCCATTGTAGACCTTGTATCAATTCCAACCATCGATACAATTAATAAACCGCCTTTTAATATGAATTTGTCCGCATACTTTGAATTAGCCATTCTTTCCAAAAAACGCTCCATCATATAATTTCTTAATATCACTTCTGGTTTAATGTTTTTTTGTTGTGCCATATTTCGAATTTTTGCCTTAAGTTGCGTTGATGTTTTCACAATAACACCTCCAAATATGTTCTCAAAGGTTTCGTTACTCGTAATTTCTCAGCATACTTCATTAATTTCCCCAAATCTTTATCTTTTCTTCTTACGTATCTTTTAAGCATATCTGTAACAATTGCAATGTCTTGATTATTCCTATCACTGATAATATCGCAAACAGTCCTTTCAACATCGTATGTTTTTACCTTGTGTCCATAAATGGTAGTTGCTTCGCTAAGCCCCATATCGATAAGCTCTTTCTTTACCGTATGCACATCAACGCCTTCGGCAACAAGTGTTTTTGTATTATATCCGCTCGGAACAGTAACAGTGTAGGATAGTGGATCTCTGTCTGTTAAATCATGTAAATAAAGTGCAGTTTCATGAGAAAAAATTACTTTTGTTTTCCTGCACTGCAAAATAAACATCTTATCCTCCATTGTTTCCGGAGTAACGTAAACTCCCTGTGTTACTCTTTCAATCTGTCCACTCTCGACTTTCTTTGTTAGATATTCGCTGTGAATTCCAGCTTCCTGAACTTGCAGAGACGTAAAAGTTCCGTCAGATTTTTTAATAAACTTATCTAATTTTTCAATGCCTTTCAATATAAATCACCTTCTTGTATCTTTTGCTATGATTATAACTCATTATAGCATAAATTACAAGAGTAAATGTTGATTTTTCAGCAAAATAAAAATCGCTTCTTAACATTTGATTAAAATAAAAACCGAAGTAGCAAACTGCAACTTCGGAAGACATTGGTGGGGATAGTCGGAGTCGAACCGACATGATCTTTCGACCGAAGGATTTTGAGAACCGCCCCCGGTATTTTGCCGAGACCCCATCCTCAATTTTATTTCAAGTTTTCGGGGTTCAGGCATTTTAATTTTTCTGATATAAAAATACCGTCTTTTCGAATCACCTTGTCATCGAACCAAATCTCTCCACCGCCGTATTCAGGTCTCTGGACAAACACAAGATCCCAATGAACCGCCGATTTGTTGCCGTTGTCACATTCGTCATATGAACTGCCGGGTGTGAAATGAATGCTCCCTCTAATTTTTTCATCAAACAGAGTGTCCTTCATCGGTTTGTCGATATAAGGGTTTAATCCAAGGGAAAACTCGCCTATATATCTTGCTCCTGCATCCGTGTCAAAAATCTTATTCATTTTTTCGGTTTCATTTGATGTTGCTTTTACAATTTTTCCGTTCTTAAATTCAAGACGTATATTTTCAAAAGTCGTTCCGTTATATACCGATGGAGTGTTATATGTAATCACTCCGTTTACAGAATTTTTCACGGGTGCCGTATAGACCTCTCCGTCAGGAATGTTCATTTTACCGTCGCATTTAATTGCGGGCAATCCTTCAATAGAAAATGAAATGTCGGTATCTTTACCTGTAAGTCTGACCTTTTTAGTCTTCTTCATTGCTGTGACAAGTGAATCCATTCCGACTGACATTTTCGAATAATCGAGATTGCAGACTTTGAAGTAAAAGTCCTCGAATTCATCGTTGTTCATCCCTGCAAGCTGCGCCATCGAGCTGTTCGGATACCTCAACACGCACCATTTTGTGTGCTTTACACGCTGAATTGAATGAAGCGGTTTCATGTAATTTTCCATATAAATCTTCATTTTATCAGCCGGGACCGCTCCCATCTCACTGACATTGTCGCTAACCCTCAGACCGATATATGCATTCATTTCCTTCATTCGCTTCACTTCAAAAGACGCCATGTCCTTTATCTGTTCAATATTGCAATGCTCAAGCATAACCCTTGTAATCTCGTTGTTTTTTGTCGAGATATATGGAATTCCGCCTGCTTTATAAGTCTCTTTAATCAGCGCCTTCGTCAACGGCAGTTCGCTTCCTATTGTCTCAATTAGAATTTTTTCACCTTTTTTCAACTCGACGGAATAATTAATCAGATTATGCGCAAGCTTTGAAATTCTTGGATCTTTCATATCAGTTCCTCCAATTCGATTAGTATTTCTTCGAATACATTTAACGCATCCTGTATCGGCTGTGCTGATGAAAGGTCAACTCCGGCCTTCTTCAGGAGTTCAAGCGGATAATCGGAACTTCCGCTCTTCAGAAATTCAGTATATCTTTCTATTGCAGGTTTTCCTTCATTTAAAATCTGCTTCGAAAGTGAAGTCGCCGCAGAAAATCCGGTTGCATATTTATAAACATAAAAGCTTGTATAAAAATGAGGTATTCTTGACCATTCATAGTCAATGTCGTCGTCGATATCCACTTCCGCTCCATAATATTTAACATTTAAAGCACGATAGATTTGGCAAAGCATCTGTGATGTCAAACCCTCTCCTTTTTCGACAATTGCGTGCGTCGCCTTTTCGAATTCCGCAAACATAACCTGTCTGAAAACTGTCCCGCGAAACTCTTCGAGGTAGCGGTTTAAGAGATATGCTTTTTCAGCCTTGTTTTTCGAATTCTCAATCATGTGCCTTATTACCAGCGATTCATTTACAGTCGATGCAACCTCGGCAACTAAAATTCTGTATTGGGAATAAATATATGGCTGAGTTTTATTTGAATAATATGTATGGATCGCATGCCCCATTTCATGGGCAATTGTCATTACATCGTTGATTTTTCCCTGGTAATTTAATAAAACATACGGATGCGTCTTAGCCGCTCCCCAGGAATAAGCTCCGCTGGTTTTTCCTTCGTTTTCGTAAACATCAACCCAGCCGCTGTTGAAGCCGCCTTTGAGAATCTTCAGGTATTCCTCTCCCATTGGTTGCAATCCTTCTTCAACCATATCGAGTGCTGTTTCATATTTAATTTCTTTATTAACCTCCGGAACAATCGGCACATATAAATCATACATGTGAAGATTGTCGAGTTTAAGCGCTTTTTTTCTGAGTTTCATATATCTTTCAAGTAAATGAAGGTTTTTGTCGATGGTTGCGATGAGATTGTCGTAAACATCAGTCGTCACATTATCTCTGTCAAGAGATGCCTGTAAGGCCGAGTCATATTTTCTGATAGACGAAAAGAACTTGTTTTTCTTGACATTGTTTGAAAGAAGAGACGCAAGTGTGTTCGTTTGATTTTTATATGACTTGTAAATCGCATGGAAAGCATCTTTGCGGACCCGTCTGTCATTGCTCTCCAGAAAAGCAGAATACCTTCCTTTGGTAACTTCAACTTCCTCGCCGTTTTCATCCTTTATGCATGGGAATTTGATGTCCGCATTATTCAGCATATTGAAAATGTCATGAGGAGCGTCTGTAATATCACTCGCCATTGCAAGCAGTTTTTCTTCATTCTCAGGCAGGATGTGTTCTTTGTTTCTCAAAATTTCTTTGACAAAATGTCTGTAAATTTTCAATTCATCGCTGATTTCGACAAATTCGTTCAAAGTCTTTTCCGGAATCAAAATCATTTCAGGAACAATGAATGATGCAGCCGTGTAAACCTCGGTCGCAATAGCGGAAGCTTTGTCTGTAAGTGCTTGATATTCGGGTTTTGTGTTATCCTCGTCCCGTTTCATTCTCGCATAAACATACAATTTATCCATCAGCGATGAAATTTCATCGCATTTTTTAAGGCAGTCCAAAAAGTTCTGTGCGCCTTTTTTCAGAGTTCCCTTAAATCTTTCAATCTCAGGAATCATCAGCTTTATCTTTTTATAATCGGCTTCCCATTTTTCAATATCAATATAAATATCTTCCAGATTCCACTTGTACCTGTTGTCGATTTCTCCTCTTTTGGGAAGAGGTTTTGCTGTTGGTTCAGACATTTTATGACCTCCGTGTTATTGTCGTTGCAAATTGATATATACCATTATATTATATGACTATACCGATTTTTTTGCCAGGGAGGAATTTTTATGCAGATAAAAAGGATCATTGACGTTTCTGCAACAATAAAACCCGATATGGCACTTTGGCCGGACGACGGCGGATTAAAAATATCGAGGCGGACTTTGATTAGCGAAGGCGGCGCTTGCAACCTTTCTTCAATTTCTTTCAGTCTGCATACCGGAACACATGCAGACGCACCGTTTCATTTCTATGATGAAGGCAGGGATATCGCATCTCTCGATTTATCGAGGTTTATTGGATTTGTAAAGGTATTTGATTTAGGTAATGTCAATAATATAAGCCGCAGCGATATTGAGAAGCTGGGTATTGAGAAAGGCGATACTGTTTTCCTCAAAACCTCGAACAGCTTTATCAATGAAGCACTGCCGTTTACAGAAGAATATATCGCACTTGATGTATCTGCTGCATGGTATCTTGCAAACACAGGTATTAAGTGTGTTGGCGTTGATTATCTTTCCATTGACGAATACAACAAGGGACATCATGATGTTCACATGGTTCTTTTATCAAAGGAAATCGGGATAATCGAAGGTTTGAACCTAAGAGATGTTGAACCCGGAACCTATTTTTTCTCCGCACTCCCGCTGAAAATCGAAAATGCTGACGGATCACCGATAAGGGCTGTACTCGTTGAGTTTGAGGAGTCGGGCGAAAAGAAATAAGTAGTTGGTGGTAAATTGAGATGTAAAAGTTTATATGATTTAATTCAAATGTATTTCATTTATGAATTGTCTGTTCGTTTACTTTATGAATTACCTTCGTTTACTCTCTTGAAAAAGAAATTGATTTCTAGTATACTGAAAGTCGTTCATTTCATGCGCTCGTAGCTCAGTAGGATAGAGCGTCGGTTTCCTAAACCGCAGGCCGGAGGTTCGAATCCTCTCGGGCGCACCATATTTAGTCTGAAACCCCTTGCTACGCAAGGGGTTTCAGTATTTTTATGCATTTTTACATTGCGGAGCACAGTAGGCTTCAGAACTAACTGTGAATACTCTGCATAAATATTACGTAGATAGGACTTTTCGGACAGTCTGACCAAATCAAATAAATGCAAATTCAACCTCTCCAAAAGGAATGTTTTATTTACAAAGAATTCCAATTATATATATTCTCAATGTCCTAATGAACATTTAACAACTTTGACATTCTAATGAATTGGCTTCTTCTTATGCTTTCCGCCCATTACATCGAATATGTCCTGAATTGTTACAAAAGCATTTTCATCCTTTTCAAAAATAATTGATTTTAGTTTTGAAACCTCAAGTCTTGTCACAACAACATAAAGAATTGTTTTTTTATGTTCGGAAAACCCGCCCCTGCCTTCAAGGATTGTCACTCCTCTTCCGAGACGATCCATTATTGTTCTCGCTATTTCTTCATGATTATTCGAAATAATTACCGCGGCTTTTGCTTCATCAAGACCGTCAATCATTATATCGATCAGCTTATATGCTATGAAATATGCTATTAGCGAATACATTGCCCTGTCCCAACTAAAGACTAAACCCGCACTGCTTAATATGAAAAAGTTGAAGATCATTACAGTCTGACCGACAGAAAGAATGGTTTTTTTGTTTATCGCAATCGCTATCATTTCCGTTCCATCCAGAGACCCGCCAAATCTAATTATAAGGCCGACCCCGATTCCCAAAACTATTCCGCCGAAAACAGTTGCCAACAAAATATCTTCAGTCAGACGCACAACAGGAGTCAGTACTGTTACAAAAACCGACAGTAATGTTATAGAGTATATCGAAGAAATAACGAAGCTTTTACCGATTTGTTTATATCCTATAAAAAGAAATGGGATATTTAAAGCAACAATGAAAATTCCCAACGGCAGTTTTGTTAAATGGGAAGTGATTATTGATATCCCGACAATTCCACCGTCAATGATGTTGTTGGGAATCAGAAATATTTCAAGACTTACCGCAGCTATAAACGCTCCAATTGTGAGGAAGGAAAATTTTCGTATTGTCCGTAATACCCTTATTTTCTTCGTCATAAGCCCTCCGATTATTCAAATAAATTGTACCATATTCAATCGTTTTTGTAAAAATGCGTGAGGGGAATTTAAAACTTAATTATTCTTAAAATATTCCTATAAAATTATAGGCTAAAGGTGCTTTTTGGAAATCTGCCATCAGACTTACCCCATGCTAAAAACGAATTCGCAATTTGCAAAACTTACCTTGTCATTGTCACTGATAAGGTATTCCATACCGGACAGCAATCTGTCATTATTAATATAGGATCCGTTTTTTGAATTAATATCCCGTAGAAAATATTTTCCTTCTTTTTGGGTAATTTCGGCATGATGCCTTCCTATAGAAGTGTTTTTCAAACAAAAATCAACTTCTCCCGTAAGTCTTCCAATCGTGAATTTTTCCTTTGTAATGAGTATTTCTTTTTGTTCGTTATCGTTTGTACTTCTCAAACAAGGGAAATTTGTTTTTATCGGAGCTAAGAACACAGTGTCATTACTTGAGTCGTGACTTATAATGTTGTTTACACCATCGTTTTTATAATCGTTTTCGCAAAAAACAATATTGTTTTTTTCATTTTTGTCTTCTGTGTCCTTAATAATCCTTTCAATTTGAACCAGTTTTTTGGGAACTCTGTTTTTTGGAAGACGTTCTTCAAGCTTCGCCTTGCCGATTTTTTTCGAAAAAATCAGGATTTTCCTCGTTCCAAGAAAATCTATTGAAATAAGAATCATGCATAGAACAATAATGACAGTAATATCTTTTTTCAAAAAATTCAATGCTCCGTATAAATATAAAAACAGCGGGATTCCAATAATTAAAATCTGAAAAAGAATTATATAAACCACGAACAATTGGCCTGTTTTATTGCCAATAATTTTGTTTTCAAAAACTTTCTTTGGTCTTTTCTTTGGTGTTTTTGAATCTGCCTCCGGATAATTTTGGAGTGATTCCATATCAATTTTTTGTTCCTCAAATTTTTCACTTATTTTTTGCACTTCATCTTTCGCTTTTTCTATTTTCATCCCACTTAAGTCACCTAAAAATTTATTAAACTCCGGAATATTAAAGGTATCATCTATTGTCTTTTCAAGAATTCTCTGGATAAAATTATCACAACTGTTATCTTTTATTCTAACCGCTGACATAATTAGTCTTGAAACCATATCCTTTAACTCCTGCGTAAGATTATGACCAAGGTCGACGGGAATATATATCATTGAGATCTCCATATTTTCGAAGTTGATAAAAATATTTTCTTCATCTAACAGAAGGCATTTTTCAGAAAGGAGGTAGCTGTTGCAGCAACAAATGATATCAGTAACTGAAATTAAAATTTTAAGAAACTCGTTTCTCTTTAGCTGCGTCTTATTCAAAAATTGAGAGAGTGATATTTTCGAAGTAATATCATAGCTAAAATAAATACGTCCATCTTTTCTTATCATCTGAAATCCATTTATATTTTTCATGACATTACTGTTAATCATATCAATCTGATAATTGTATACCTTTTCGTTTGCATCTGCAGACAAAACGAGATGCCTGTATTTACCGCTTTCCTCAAAATTTATTTTCAATTTTTCATTTTTAAATTTCTCCATTTATACCTCCGGACAGTGTCTGAATATTTCTCATGGATTGCAAATTTTGCACGGGTGATAGCCAGCTTCCGCAGCTTCAAATCTTCTTGTAAAAGAATCTGTTATGTATAATCCGGATAATGAACCGGCTTGATTAATTACAGGGCAATTCTTCAAATGATATAATCCACCTTCAAAGGCCTGCCCGGAAGTGTAAAGAATGTCTGATCTGATTAATTTTGAACCGCCAAATCCAAATGTGCTATATTTATCCGGTCCCACCGGAAGACCCTGGAGAAATGCGATAAAACTTATATTGTTTATTGTGTTTTTCCATTGATCGAGTGATATGTAGGGGATATTAAATGAATAACTTTCTCCGTTTTGTTTTGCAATATAATTATACCTATAGGTATAAAATTCGAGGTCTTCTCTTATCATGTCAATGATTACCCGCCGCCTTGTCTTATCAAAATTTGTCTCTTCAAAATCTTTGTTTTCAAAAATTTTATCCGTACCCCTAAATAAAGAGGCTTGGGGATAGATTTGTTCAAACTCAAAAGCTTTTCCCTCAATATATTTTCCGGTCAAAGTATCATATGCAAATAAGTAATCATTCAAAGTAAAATTAACAACAAGTTTACTTTGTTGGTCGTAATATGAATATGGCTTTTCAGGCAGCCAAATCTCGGCAACTTCTTTTTTGCCCGTTTCATTTCGAACTTCTTCACAGGCATTTACATGAAATCCATCGTTCGCAACAACAATTTTTACAGGCAGGAATACCTTGATTCCATTCTGCGCAATCAGATCGTTTTCAATCCCCATATTTAAGTACAGAGTTTTATAAAAACTTGATAATGCTTTGTTTATATTTAATTTCAAATTTGGATTTTGCAGCACATTGCCGTCCGCAAAATCTTCATAGCTTTCTTCATCAGCCACCTCAATCAATTTACCTGCAGCATCTTCAGTAGCCATATACATTATCTCATCGTAATTTGTTTTTAGATTTTCGGTTTGAATTAGTTTTCTTTGCGATATATCAATCGAGAGTGAAGCCGAAAGAAAAATAAAACAGACTAAAATTGCAAAATCAGTAATCTTCATTCGTTATCATTCCTCCATACTTTGTAAATATTGAGGATACAAAACCATTGTCACCCAAAAAGTTCATAAAAACCATCGAACCGGTTTTGCTTTTGTTTGTTATCGAAACAACAAAACTATCACCTTTGTGCATAAAATACCTGTCTTCTTCAGAACTAAATATATCCTTTAGAATATATTCCGTCGGGTATTCATCAAAAAAGTTTGCAGTTTCATATCCATCAGGACTTGAAATATTCGGCACGTAGTCCCATACTTCTTTTAGATGCTTCATCTCAATATCGTATACATATCCCGTATTCGAAAGCTTACCTACAAAATCTTCATACATTCTCCTTGAAACAAAACCCTTATGTCTTACATTGTTTACAAATTCGCAAGTGTCATAGTTCACCTGTTTTGAAACAGCCTGGTCGGTAACCCAGCAGATTCTGTACGCCGGAACAATGAACAGGAGAATTACGGATAGTAAAAAAGCAAACATTTTTGATAAATAATTCATTTCTTAATTCCTACTTTTGAATAAAAGTTATATTTGTTACCAATTTACTTTCATTAACTGTTAAAGCCGAACTGAATTGCCCAATAGGATTTATGTAACTCGGACTTTTCATATCTGTTTCTGAATATTTGACAGTTTTTGAATATACAACAGTTGCAGACGAAACCCCGGTTTTAACTGAGACAGTTATAGGTTCTGTTTCGGTGTACATTCTAATCGCGTTGATTACCTGACTTCCGGATACAATGGTGTTGTTGAAATTCTCAAACTTCTTCATCGAAAGTGTTTGCGATAAACCTGCGAGGTCCTGTTCGCTTTGTTTAACGACCTCCTGCCCCGAGCTGTATAGGACGACTCCGACAACAATAACACCTATCGTCAGAAGTACAGCCGCCCCGAGTAAAACAATCTTCATTACATTTTCCATAAACAATTCCCTCCGTATAATTTTTTATAATATACTAATCCGCTTGTCCCTCCTATTATTGGCACAATGTCTTAGTTTATTAACATTTATTCTTTTTTAAAGTGTTGATAATTGACCCATGATTGATTTCAGACTCATAAAGCTTGTAAAAACAAGCGGTACAACCATATATAAAACGATTACCGAATAAAAAGGTATGAAACCTATGAATCTTCCGAGCTCGATTTTTTTTGCCACAGTCTGTTTGTTTGTTTCCTTTCTGTTTTCTTTATAGAACTCCCTCTCCAATTCCAGAGAATCAAAGGCGGAAATGATATTAATTTTATCCGTCGCCATCTGAAGGTTTTCAATCAAATTTGAAAACGGTTTGTATTTAACATCCTCTTTTAGTCTCTCCAATGCAAAATATGGATTTTGAAAATTATTTAAACATCTGTTAATTGCGCCCTTGAATATGTCGCTGAATTGATACATCCATTCCAAAATATTTTGCACATCAACATTATCGTGGTGCATAAGCAGAATAATAATCGTATGGAACTGAAAGACCTCATCCTGCATATCGACTTTTTTTAAACTCCTTCTGAACATCAAAATCCAAATGGGAATATTAGATAGAATCAGTGAAATCAAAAGTGACAAAAGAATTTCAAGGATATTTAACACTTCCTTGTTTGTACCGGTTAATTTATTGAAAATCCTGTTAATGGCTACGTTAAAAGCCTCGTCTTTATAACCCGATTTTTTTATTTCATTTTCAATCGCTTTTTTAAAATCCTGCTCATTTAACTTTTTTGAAAATTTTGAGACCGCAGAAATAATTTCATTATCAAATTTATTGATTTTTTGCTGCTTATCTGATTCCATACCGCCGAGCTTTCCAATCATAAGATAATAATTCTGATTTTTAATTCCATATGCTGAATCGTTAAGTATCATATTTATATTAATAAAATGAGAGGTTATAAAAATGCTGATCATTATTACGAAGGTCACGAGCCCTGCAAATAGCTTTCTCAGATAAATACAATCTATGTTCAGAGGTGATCCGGAATCCTGTAGAAGAAATTCAAGATTTTTATACCTAAGCGAACCCTTCTTTGGCTTAATTAAACGTATACATTCACTTAGGAATTTTACTTTAAGCAATTTATAATCAATTGTTCTTTTCTTTTGTTTTGCCTTATCATCCTTATGCTCATTTTTCTTTATTTGCAATAAGAAAAAATAGCAGAGAATCACGAGAAATATAATGAAGTTTTTCAACAGAAATGCAGTCGAAGATGAGAAAAATTCTTTTGCAGCAGGAAATCCGGAACCCATCCAATTTTCTATCATCGGCGGAAATATCAATGGTATGATTGCTATTACAGTAAGTCCTTTCAACCAATAACCCAATTGCTTTGATTTTATTATTTCAAGGTTGATTTCTTCAGATATATAATTGAGGTTCTTGATATACAATGAAACATTATTGACTTTTTTGTCACCATATTCCTTGATTAGGTAGGAAAATCCGGCAAGAATTTTCAGAAATTTGTTCGGACAATTTTCGTAATAATCATCGAGCCACATTTGCCCGTTGCTTTTGGTTATTACTTTATAAATTTCCTTTCCCTGAACCGCAACATTGTTTCTCGCAATATTGCTTGCTTCATAGATAGCTTCGTCAACCATATCGCACGAATGATAGTGATGTTTTATATCGCTTATAAATTCAGGCATATTTGACAAAAGTTGAATATCGGTGCTTTTTATAAACCTGTTTGACACAACATTATTTAAATATATGCATCCAATAAAAATAACAGCTGTCATATATGCGTTTTTACCATATAATTTATACAAAAATACAAAAATTACGACGGTTATCAGGAAGGAAATAGCGGTAATAGCAATTGCTTTGCTTTCAATCAGATATTCGTCCTGCGGCTTGACGATATAAAGTTTTTTGCGCAGATTTAAAATATATTCCCTGAGATAAGGAACTTTCAAAAACAGCTCATATACCTTGTTCCTTGAAACCGGTCTTTTCTTATAGTATCTCGGATTGAATTTTTTATTGATTGTGAACTTTTTTAGTTGCTCTTTATAATTTAGCACAAATATAATTACGACGATACTTATCAAAATACATATAGATAGAAGTATCACTAAAAACATATATCAAGGCCCTCTCTTATCTTTCTTCCTGATTCATTGAATTCAAGTATTCCCTGAATTCCAATTTATCCCCCTCAGTCATTTCTTTTAACATGCTTTTTACATTCAATTCACTTATTTTATTTTTAAAAACATATTTACGATTAACGGTGTCAAACTCCAGGATGTTTCTGTAAGTATAAAAATTCCTTCCCGTTATTTTTTTGAAAAAGCAAAGTGTCGTCTCAAAAAATTCGCTGACCTTTTCCTCTAAAGATTGAGCTTCCCGGAATCCTTCCGGATAAGCTTCTTCGTCCAAGGGGATGCACTCTGTTATTCTTTCAATATATCTCCTTCCATAGATATCTTTTTCAATGTGGACATCAAAATTAATAATCCTGACTATTTGTTCCTCGGCAATATTTTCATTATTGAATAGTCCCGATTTCAATATCGAGTTTCTCAAGGACAAAACAAGTTCATTAAAGGTTTTTGCATGATGTGAAAAAATTGTGAATTTTGAGGCTACCTGAGCTGTTTGAATCATATATGCAGCAACTGGATCGCTTGCAACCTCTCCGACAATTGTTACAATTCCATCTGTCTTTTTCAAGATATCAAGCCCCTCCTGCCCTGATATATTTGCGGTTTCCTGGATTGTAATAATATTTCTGTTCGGAAATCTTTTTCTCACATGCAATTCAAATGCCATTTCAAGAATTCTCAGAGTATATACATTGTAAATATGTTCAAGGAGCGCATTTAGAAGCGTTGTTTTACCTGTTCCCTGTGCGCCTGTAATAGCAATGTTTCTTGATCCCTTAACAAGATATTTCAGTGTATTGACAACAAAATCCGCATTTGAATCTTTAATTAATCCTTCCAATGAAACCTCAGGAATATCGAACTTTCTTACAAAGAATGCCCATGTTTCACAAAAATCCGGTCTCAGGACAACAACTCTTGAGCCGTCCTTGAGTTTGTTGACTTTGTACCCATTCATTTTTGAAAGTTGTCCCGGACTCCCAAATTTATATATGTTCTGACAAATTCTCTCCAATTCCTCGTATGAACCAAATGATAAAAAATTCAAGTGAATTGACTTCCCCGTGAAAAACAACCAGATACTGTCGTACGCTCTTGCCGCATTTTTCAAGCCAATCTTTTTAACAAAATCCTCATACTCTTTGGAATGGTCAATAACAAAATCAGCCGGCAGCCCGCTCACCCCACCGCTTATTCCATCGATTTGCATATCCATTATGTCGTCTATGCAGTTATATCCTTTGTAAAGGGAATATATTCTCTGAACAACTATTTCAAGCTTGTCCTCGAACCTTAGATTTATTGGTTTTTCAGCAAATATCTTTTCGATTTCATCTCCTGAAATATAATAATATTGATTTAGGTCATGATTTTTCATAATATCAAGATTGTATTCTTTGATTAAATTGAAAAGTGCAAGCTTCCCAAAATTCTTTTTGTACAGATGTAAAATTGAATCAAATTTGTCTTGTACAGAGAGTAAATCAGATGAGTCAAAAGGTATAATAAAATCAATATTCTCTTCATTTATTTCATAGGATTTAATAAGCAACTCAAAAATAAAGTCTTTAACGAATTGCTTGTCCTGAATTGACCCATACATGCATTCTTTGAGGGAATGCTGAAGCCTTTTTTTCTTGTTTTCTTTTTTTTGATATTCCTCGATGGATAACCCTTTTTCATCAAGAGTATTTTTAACAATGTTATCTATAGTATTTTCAACATATGACACAATATTTTTGATAATAAACCTCTCCATATCAATATTGTTTTCAGATTTGTTTCTATTTACGGTAATGATTGCTTTCAATAAATCCGCGCCTCCTTTTTTATTTCCACAAAAATGTACAAATTTGACTGAAAATTGAATCACTTTTAATTGGGCACAAAATCAAATTTTTATCAATCTTCAAATATCCGATAATTTTTTCAGTGGTTTTTCTTAATTCATTCATAAAAGAATAATTTGAGTCTTCACGTCTGACATCATAATTGGAAAAGAAATACTCTATTACGTTATGATCATTAAATGCATCCATAAAATCATAATTTCTGGGTATTGTAAAAATCTCATCATCATAGTTAAACAGCCTTTTTATATATCTTGCGGTATATATTGAATTCGGTTCATAATTTCCCAGGACTATGCAGTATTCTTTTTTGTCCAAAATTTTTTTTATATCATCGCTTTTAAAAAAGTGTTTGAGCAGCTCAATGTTTTGATTCAAATTCACAATTATTTTGTCCGAGTTTTCTATTATTTTCATTGCTGTTTTATTTTTAAACCCTGCCCCTGCATCACAAAAAACTATGTCATAGCAGTTCCTGGCGCACGAAACAATATAATTAATTGTTGCACTGATTTCATCGTTTGCTTTTTGATTTACATTTGATTCTCCGGTTATAATATCGAGTCGCTTTCCGATTAATGTTTTTGCGTAATCTTTAAAGTTTTCAAGACTCAATTGTTTTGTGACTGCCAGCCTCTCCAATGCAATAATTCCGGTATCTTCAAAGAGTAACAGTTCAGTATTGGTATCATCAAAATAGGCACTTTCAAGATTGGATTTTTGTGTTTGACAACTCATTAAAAGTTGCTTCAGTCCGCATGTCACAGCTACATACGTCGCTATTGCAACAAGATTTGCCGTTGTGCATGTTTGTCCGGTATTCGGCGACCATGATGATATTAAAAAACCGTTTTTCATCTTAACCCCCCCTGCAGCTCAAAATTATTCTTTATTTTTTCATGTGTTGTTGCACCTGTACTCTTTGTATATAATGTTTTCGGCATACTGTATGTCACTTTTGAAGCCTGCTGAGATGCACCAATATAAATGGCCGCTTCAATTTTTCCTCCTTTTGATTCCTTTTCTGCAATAACATAATTAATCATTTTTCGCTCTTTCAAAGTTGTTTGAATAACAATTTTTTCATTGACCTTTCTGTAAACTTTTTTCTTCGCCAAAACAACAAAGGTTTCTCCATCCTCTTTAACATATTCAATATCAACATAATCACCTTCCTTTACAAGGTCTAAAACCAATCCTCCCTGCAATTCATAATTGGATATCCTTTCATCTGATTGGACTTTCTTCTCTTTATTTGAAAGCATATCAGCGGTAGGAATTACATTTTTCTCAAGTGTTACCTCAGCAACTTTACCAACTGCATTTTCATAAGTCGTAATAGGATTTACAGGCAAATAATTTTTAAATCTTTTGACCAGTAATATTTTTTCAAGTTTAATGATTTCTCCCTTTTCAATTCTTTTGGAAACAACAATTACATCAACCTTTTCACCCGGATTTTCCGAATTCAAAATGTCAGTTTGATTTGCCCCCCGCCCTTGTATTGGAGTTGGTTTGACATTGATTATTAAAATAGACGCTGCCAATATTGAAATTATTACAGATAAAATTATTACCAATCTTTTTCTTTTTTTTAAATACTTTTTAAAATACAATATAATATGCCTCCTATCTAAAGGAATCAATTTTTTCGGCGATTTTTTTAATCGCTATTTTATAGCTTTTTGAATAATTCTTATTATTTATTTTTCCCGTTGCAATAGCATTCAAAGATGCCACGTAATCTGCCTCTGAAAATGGGATTTCGACTCCGTTAAAATTATCTTCTCCCAAAATGTGCAATATATATTCCTTTTTAATTTTGCAGTTGATTGATCCATTAATTACAACTTCATATCCTGCAACGGGCTTATTGCGTCCTAATCTGTCTATCATCAATTTATTTTTTGTCAGCTTTTCTTTGTAAAAATCCTGAAATATAAATCTGTTGGTTGCATTTGTAAAAGTTTCGTCCGATACTATATCGTCGGCAATCACTAAAATATAATTGTATTCACTGAAATCAAATATATTGAGAATCTTACTTCGGTCAAATCGATCGTCATTTTGAGGATTGTTTATAAGGATATCAACACCTTCTCTTTCAATGATCAGACTATCCGATGACTTGAAATCTTTCTCAAGTTCCTTGTTTAAACAAAGACTGAAATATATTTTTTGTGATTTTGTTATATCGATTACCAAAACATTTTTATCTAAATTGGCCAGTCTTTTTGCTGCGTGCAATGCTATTTCGGACTGCCCGCAATCACAGGAGCTTAAGAACAAAGAGTAATTCATCTTTTCCTTTCAGGTAAGAACGATATCCAAACAGTAAATATTTTCCATTTACAATAAAATTATACCATATATTTCCAATAGTGCAATACCTTTTTTAAATTTTTTTTGGATTCTAATATTGGCCTTCGAGAACCGTCCCCTGAATAAAACAAAAAACCCGCCAAATCTAAAATTGCATTTAGATTTGACGGGTTTTTTATTCAATATATTTTTGGCGCGCCGTATAGGACTTGAACCCACAGCCTTTCGGTCCGTAGCCGAACGCTCTATCCAATTGAGCTAACGGCGCATATGCCAGACGTTCTGCAAACCTGCATCATTATAACACAGGCCGTTTCCAGCCGTCAAGAAACACCTTATTTGAAAGGGTTTTAGCCGGTTTTTTCAACCTCAACCTATCTCATTTTTTCCGTGATGCTCTTTAAATATTTTGCGAATTCGTCCTTTAATTCGTCTCTTTTTAATGCAAATTCAACCGTTGCTTCGAGGAAACCCATCTTGTTTCCTACATCGTATCTTCTGCCGATGAAGTCATAAGCATACATGTCTTCCTTTGCGATCAGGCATCTGAGAGCATCCGTAAGCTGAATTTCTCCGCCTGAGCCCGGCTGAGTATTCGCAATGCATTCGAAGATTCCCGGTGTGATTATATATCTGCCCAATATCGCAATGTCCGACGGTGCTAGTTCTACCGCGGGTTTCTCGATCAAATCGTTTACTTTGAACACCCTGTCGGAAACCGCATCGCAACTTACTATTCCGTATTTGGATGTTTCGCTGTACGGAACGTGCTGCACTCCGACTATTGATGTCTGATATTCGTCAAAAATTTCAATCATCTGCTTCAGGCAAGGAACTTCCGAATCGACAATATCATCGCCGAGCAGAACCGCAAACGGTTCGTCACCGATGAACGTCTTCGCGCAATTAATTGCATGCCCGAGGCCTTTCGCCTCCTTTTGCCTGATATAATAAACATTGATATGGTTGGAAATGTCCTTGATGATTTCAAGAAGCTTCATCTCGCCCTTCTTTTTAAGCTCCTCTTCCAACTCGTATGATTTATCGAAATGGTCCTCAATAGCCCTCTTGCCACGGCCGGTGATAATCATCACATCCTCGATGCCCGATGCAATAGCCTCTTCGATTATGTATTGAATTGTCGGTTTGTCGACAATCGGAAGCATTTCCTTTGGCAGTGCTTTTGTTGCGGGGAGAAATCTTGTTCCCAAACCGGCAGCCGGTATAATCGCTTTTCGAACTTTCATAATGCAGCACCTCTTCGTTTAGTTTGTTGGTTCTATTCTATCAAATTTCTGCGAACAATTAAATAATAGATTCTATTTTAACGCCAATCCAATCAATTTATTTGCATAGTCCGCCATAAATAAAGGAATATTTAGGAGATCATCATCCAATTTTAGATTTTTCAGCGAAAACCGAACACGCAGTCCTTCCATAAGCCACTCGCAATCAATAAATCACATAATTATACACATTTTGTGTTAATTTATCACACTTTTATGTAATTAAACGTGAATATCGTCACCTAGTCATGCCAAATTCAATTTTTTAATCAATTTAAATTCACACAAGATTGAATTTTAATCTGTTGCCGTCCCTCCCTCCCGGGTCTTTCGCAACGGAACCTGTGAACCCCGTCCGGTTCTGAAGAAAGCAGCTTTAAGCAGGCGCTTATAAATAAAAAGGATCAACTTTATTAGCCAAACTCTAAAACGAAACACGGCCAAACTCTAAAATTTGTTTGATAATTATTTTATTCACAAAATCACATAATTATACATGATTTGTGTTAAATCATCACACTATTATGTGTTTTTACTCAAAAAACTAATTCACACAATATTTAATTTTAATCTGTTGCCATACCTCTCCTTTTTATATATAATTGATATTGCTAAATATCAGTTATTTTTTGGTCGTGCTAGATGGGGAGCCAGCGGTACCTTGTAACCTGCAACCCGCTATAGCA
>JBAZRJ010000008.1:0-56282 GCA_041662985.1 Clostridia bacterium | reverse complement strand
CGATAAAGAGGTTGCAACAATCCTTAGAAAAGCCAAAAAACCTGTTGTTTTAGCTGTGAATAAAGTTGACCGAGTAGGAGAAATTCCCGCTGACGCCTATGAATTCTATAATTTAGGCATTGGGGATATTATGACGATATCGTCGGTTCATGGCCTGGGAATGGGCGATTTGCTTGACGAAATATACAAGCATTTCCCCACGGAAAATGAAATTGATTCAGACGAGGAGACGATTAAAGTTGCTGTCGTCGGTAAGCCAAATGCGGGGAAATCATCATTGGTTAACAATATATTAGGTGAAGAAAGAGCAATTGTAAGTGACATTCCCGGTACAACAAGGGATGCAACAGATTCTTTTGTTCAAATTGACAAAGATAAGTACATTTTTATTGATACTGCAGGAATCAGAAGAAGGAGCAGAATCAACGAAAACATCGAAAAGTACAGCATTATCAGAGCTTGGACAGCAGTCGAAAGAGCAGATGTATGCCTTATTATGATTGACGCTCAGGATGGTGTAACAGAGCAGGACACAAAAATAGCCGGATATGCCCATGAACAAGGCAAGGCATCTGTTATTGTGGTAAATAAGTGGGATATTATTGAAAAGGAAACGGGTACATTGGAGGATTATCGAAAAACAGTCATGGAAAAACTGAGTTTCATGTCTTATGCGCCGATTATATTTATTTCCGCAAAAACGGGACAACGTGTAAATAAACTTTTTGAATTAATTAAATTTGTATCAAACCAAGCATCTTTGAGAATTACAACCGGAATGTTAAATGATGTGTTAAATGAAGCTACTTCTATGGTGCAGCCTCCTTCTGATAAAGGAAAGAGATTGAAAATCTATTATATGACCCAGGCCTCGGTAAAACCACCATTGTTTATTATCTTTGTAAACAATGACAAGTTATTTCACTATTCATACGAGCGTTACATTGAAAATCAATTAAGAAAAAGCTTTGGCTTTGAGGGAACACCGATAAGATTCATACATAGAGAAAGGGAAAGAGACAAATGAACTTAAATGACATCGGAGATCTTCTGCTTCAGAACAACAGAATGTTTTATATCCTGTTTGCCGCAGTTATAGGATATTTATTGGGGAGTTTAAACAGTTCGTTGATTGTTGGCAAGTTTTATGGAGTCGATGTAAGAAAAAAAGGCAGCGGAAATGCAGGGACAACAAACACATTAAGAACTCTGGGAAAAAAAGCTGCATTCTTTACTGCTGCGGGAGATGTTTTAAAATGTATTATAGCCTGTCTTTTAGGAGGTTATATATTAAAGTTATCGGTTGACACAAGACTTATGGATTTTGCAACTCCTGTGGCACTGGAGACATATAAGGACTTCTTCTTCAATATTGGAATAATGGTTGGAGGTGTTGCCGCAACAGTAGGGCACAACTGGCCTATATATTTTAAATTCAAAGGCGGAAAAGGAATTTTAACAACATTTACAGTCATTATAATGATGGATTGGAGAATTGCTATTTTGCTTTTTGGAATATTTCTGATAATTGTTGCAATTACAAGATACGTATCGTTAGGTTCGGTAATTTGTGTTGTAGCGTTACCGTTTGTTTCAATTATACCTTTCTTTGAAAAATATTTAATATTTACTGTATTTAGCGCAATTCTTGCGATTCTTGCAGTTATAAGACATCGACACAATATTGTAAGAATTGCCTTCGGTACCGAAGCAAAAATTAATTTAGGAAAAGGTTTCAAAAAGGATTAAATTCGAACATTTAATATAATTCAGGAGGTTTGTTCAAATGAAAGATGTTGTGACTATAATCGGTGCGGGAAGTATGGGATGCGCACTTTCCATAATTCTCTCGGGGAACGGAAATGAAGTGAAAATATGGTCTCCGTTTAAAGAAGAAGCGGATATGATAAACAGTAAACATGAACAGACACAGAGATTGCCGGGGATTAAAATACCCGATAATGTTGAATGTTATATTGATATTGAAGCTGCTCTTGCCGGGTCAAATGTTATTGTACTTGCAGTTCCTTCGCAAACAACGAGAAGAAATGCAAAAGAAATTTCAAAATATGTCGATGGAAACAGTATCATTGTTTGTTGTTCGAAGGGACTTGAAGAAGATACCTGTATGGTTCTTTCGGATGTTATTAAGGAAGAGTGCCCTCATTGCAGTGTTGTAATATTATCGGGACCAAGCCATGCGGAAGAAATGGCAAGAGGTGTACCGACAACTGTTGTGGCTGCGTGTGAAAAGAAAAACATTGCAGAACGTATTCAGGATCTATTTATGTCGCCGGGGTTTCGAGTATATACGAATCCGGATGTTTTGGGAGTTGAATTGGGAGGGGCGTTAAAGAATGTTATTGCGCTTTGTGCAGGAATTTCAGATGGGCTGGGATATGGAGACAACACGAAAGCTGCACTAATGACAAGAGGAATTTCAGAGATATCAAGACTGGGAGTGGCTCTTGGAGCAAAACCTCAAACGTTTTCCGGTTTAACAGGAATCGGTGATTTGATTGTAACCTGTACAAGTATGCATAGCAGAAACAGACGTGCCGGTATATTGATTGGTCAGGGAAAAAGCGTGAAAGAAGCCCTTGATGAAGTGAAAATGGTAGTTGAGGGCGTTGCAACAACAAAACCTGCATATGAACTCGCAAAAGAAAAAAATGTTTCCATGCCAATAACAAGTGAGCTATATAATGTACTGTTTATGGGTAAAGACCCAAAGAAAGCTGTAAACGATTTAATGACGCGTGACAGAACACATGAAATCGAGGAAATAGCGGAGAATATAAACTGGTAAGTCTTAAGGAGGTTTTATTTCGGTGAAAAGAGCACTTTTCATTTATAATCCTATGGCCGGTGACCACAGTATTACCCAAAAAATAGATTACATTATTAAAAAATTTCAAAACAACAATGTTTTGGTGCAGCCGTATCGACTGCTTTTTGATAAAAAAATCAAACTGGAAGAAGTCCTGACAAATAACTTGTATGACTACATAGTTGTTTCAGGCGGTGACGGCACATTAAACCATGTAATAAATTCTATGCAAAAAAACAACGTAAATATACCGATAGGTATCTTGCCGTCAGGTACCAGCAATGATTTTTCCAGGTGCGTGAATTTGCCGGGCAGTATAATTGAATGTATCGAAATTATTTTGGCAGGAAATACAGTTAAAATCGACGCCGGATTGATAAATAATGAAAGGTATTTTTTGACAACTTTTGCCGGAGGTTTATTTGTTGATGTATCGTTTAATACAAACACTGAATTAAAAAGGAATCTGGGAACCTTCGCATATTATTTGCAGGCACTGACGGAAATTGCAAATATTAAATCATTTAAAGTTAAAGTAAATACCGATACGGAATCGTTTGAAGAAAATATACTATTGTTTGTTGTGTCAAACGGCAGACATGCCGCAGGCTTCAATAATCTGATCAGGGAAGCCGACATGTCAGATGGTTTGATGGATCTCGTTTTAATTAAAAACTGCAATCAGATTGATTTGGTCGGCTTATTGTTCAAAGCATTAAATAGCGGAACATTTGAAGATAAAAACATGATAAAAATTCAGGCAAAAGAATGTTCCATAGAGTATAAACAAAAAATTAATATTAGCATTGATGGTGAAGAGGGTACAGGATCTCCGATAAGCATTGAATTCAAGAAAGAATTATGCGAGTTTTTCATAAAATAAGAAATTAAATTTTGGAGGATTAATATGACAAGCAAAGAGAAATTTGATTTTTGGTTTCAAAACGATTATTTTGACGAAAACACAAAAAAGGAACTTTTTGATATAAAAGACAATACTGCAGAAATAGAAGAGAGTTTTTATAAAGATTTGGAATTCGGAACCGGTGGTTTGAGAGGCATTATAGGTCCGGGAACGAACAGAATGAATGTCTACACTGTAAGAAAAGCATCTCAGGGTGTTGCGAACTATGTAATTAAATCAGGAGACAAAGATAAGGGAATTGTTATTGCATTTGATTCGAGACATAAATCCCCTGAATTTGCTTACGAAGTGGCAAGAGTATTTGCAACGAATGGTATAAAATCATATATTTTTGATGAACTCAGACCGACACCCGAATTATCCTTTGCAGTCAGATATTTAAAGACAGCTGCCGGGATAGTGGTGACAGCAAGCCATAACCCAAAGCAATACAACGGGTACAAGGTTTATAGCAAAGATGGGGCACAGCTGTCATTGGATGATTCAAATGCTGTATTTAATGAAGTTGAAAAAATTACAGATATTACCGAAATCAAACCTATCAGCAAAGACGAAGCAGTTAAAAAAGGTCTGATAGTAGTTATTGGCACCGAAATTGATGATGAATATATTTCCAAACTAAAACTTCTAAGGGTAAATAAGGAAATATCCCAGGATGTAAAGGATGATTTGAAAATCGTTTATACTCCGCTTCATGGGACCGGAAATAAACTTGTCAGAAGGATTTTAAATGAAACGGGATATAAAAACGTGATTATTGTTAAAGAACAGGAATTGCCTGACCCTGATTTTTCGACGGTGAAATCTCCGAATCCCGAAGAAACAGCAGCTCTCCAACTTGCAATCAACCTCGCTGTGGAAGAAAATTATGATTTTGTCATGGGAACCGACCCTGATTCCGACAGAGTGGGGATTGCTGTCAGAAATCATGACGGTGAATTTGTACCTCTTACAGGAAATCAGACAGGTTGCCTTCTTACAGAATATATATTATCCCAAAAAACTGTGAACAAAAGTCTTCCTGTTAACGGATTTATTATAAAGACAATAGTAACCACAGAAATGGTCAGAAAAATAGCTAAAAAATATGATGTTGAGGTTGTTGAGTGTCTGACGGGATTCAAATTTATAGGAGAACAGATTCGCTTGTTGGACGAATTCGGTGATAAAAACTTTATTTTCGGTTTTGAAGAGAGCTATGGGTATCTTGCCGGAACCTACGTAAGGGATAAAGATGCAGTGGTTGCTTGCATGCTGATAGCAGAGATGGCAGCATATTATAAATCGCGAAATATGACCATTTATGATGGATTGATAGAAATGTTTCAAGAGTACGGATATTGTTTTGAGGGAATGTCATCATTTACACTGGCCGGACTGGAAGGGTTGGAAAAAATCAAAGCAACGATGGAGACAATAAGGAAAGACAAGCCAACCAGGTTCGGAAATTTTGAAGCTAAGGCAATAAGAGACTACCAAAAAAGTGAACGGTTTGAAGTCGTCAGCGAAAACACAGAGATTATTAATTTACCGGAATCAAATGTACTCTACTTTGAATTGACTGACGGATCGTGGTTTTGCATAAGACCTTCGGGAACAGAGCCCAAAATCAAGGTATATTACGGAATATGTGAAAAAACATTCGAATCTGCGCAAAATAAACTAAGGGAACTGAAGGACGGGATATTTGAAGTAATAGGTAAACTCTTGGATTGATTTTGAAGCGATTTGTCTTGCTAATATGGTATTACTAACAATCAAATTGTTTCTTTGGAAAGGATACATTAAATGTTTGATATAAAGAATATTGTCGCAGAGTCTCTCGTAGGCCATATAGGAGACTTGAACAAACAACAGATATATGAAATGCTTGAATGCCCGCCGAACTATGAGATGGGTGATGTTGCTCTGCCGTGCTTTAAACTGAGCAAGGTTATGAGGCAATCGCCTGATAATATCGCTAAAAATCTTGCGGAAAAATTGCCGGCAATCACGTCCGTTGACAAAATAGAAGCCGTTTCCGGATATCTTAATTTCTTCCTTAACAAAAAAGAGTTTACCGAGAAACTATTGAATACTGTTTTAAGAGGCGGGGAGAAATTTGGTTCAGCAAATATAGGGAACGGAAAAAGCATTGTAATTGATTTTTCTGCGCCGAATATTGCAAAACCCTTTCATATAGGCCATTTAAGGTCAACTGTCATCGGAAATTCATTATATAAAATCCACAGGTTTATGGGCTATGAATGTATAGGTGTAAACCACCTGGGTGACTGGGGCACACAGTTCGGGAAACTTATAGTTGCATATAAAAAGTGGGGAGATAAGTCGAAGATTGAAAAGGGTCAAATTAAAGAATTAATGGACCTATATGTTAAGTTTCACGAAGAGGCTGAAAAGGATTCCGAGTTGGATGAAGAGGCTAGAAACTGGTTTACAAGAATGGAAAATGGTGATGAAGAAGCACTCAGCTTATGGAAATGGTTTAAGGAAATAAGCCTGAATGAATTTCAAAAAGTTTATGATTTGCTGGAAGTTACTTTCGATTCTTACGCCGGAGAAAGTTTTTATAACAATATGATGAAGGCTACGGTGGAAGAACTTGAAGAGAAGGGTCTTCTCATTGAGAGTGAAAACGCGCAAATAGTCGACTTGGAAGAGTACGGATATCCGCCCTGCATAATTTTAAAAAAGGACGGAAGCTCTCTTTATGCAACAAGAGATTTGACTGCGGCAATTTACAGAAAAAAGAAATATAATTTTGAAAAGTGCATCTATGTTACAGGTGCGGCTCAGACACTTCATTTTAACCAATGGTTCAAGGTAATCGAACTTATGGGTTATAAATGGTCAAAAGACCTTATCCATGTGCCTTTTGGACTTGTAAGCATACAGGGAGAAAAACTTTCAACAAGAAAAGGGAAGGTGATTCTGCTTGAAGATATTCTTTCGGAAGCAATCAAAAAAACAACGGAAATAATTGAAGCAAAAAATCCTGACCTTGCCGATAAAGAAGAGGTTGCAAGGCAAATCGGCGTCGGAGCTGTTGTTTTTGGTGATTTAAGCAATAACAGAATCAAGGATATCTCATTTTCATGGGAGGAATTGCTAAACTTTGATGGTGAAACCGGCCCTTATGTTCAATATTCGCATGCAAGGACATGCAGCCTTCTAAGTAAAGCGAATAGAGAAGTTGATTTGGATTTCAGATGTGAATTAGTAAATTCAAAAGAGGAATATAAGCTGGTAAAAACCATATATGATTTTCCGGGAAAAATAGCTGATGCAATGAATGAACTTGAGCCTTCGGTAATTACAAGATACCTTGTCGATCTGGCACAGGACTTCAATAGGTTTTATCATGAGCATTCGATTCTGGTTGATGATAATGAGCTCAAAAATGCCCGTTTGGCGATTGTAAAAGCAACCGGTATTGTATTGTCAAACGGACTGTCTTTATTGGGTATTCATGCTCCGGAAAGAGTTTGAAATAAGTCTTCTATTTAGAATTGGCGGTGTTTTATTTGATAGAAAAAGAATGGGTTTCAAAAACAGTTACGGATGAAGAAATTTCAAAATTATCAAATGAGGCATCTATTTCAAATATTTTAGCACGGGTATTTTTAAACAGAGGTATGAGCGAGCCGCTTCATGTGTCTAAATTTTTGAATCCTCAAATTTCCGATATATATGATCCTTTCTTATTGAAGGATATGGACATTGTTGTTGAGCGATTGGTTAAGGCAATCAATGAAAAACAAATGATAACTATTTACGGTGACTATGACGTTGATGGAATTACTTCAACGTCTGTTTTATACAATTTTTTGTTGAGAATTGGCGGGAATGCAGACTATTTTATTCCCGATAGAAACATTGAAGGGTATGGTCTTTCAATAAATTCTCTAAAAAATATCATAAAAAAAGGAACCAAACTTATAGTTACTGTGGATTGCGGTGTTACAGCATTTGAAGAAGTTGAATATGTCAATGAAAACGGTGCTGAAATAATTATCACTGATCATCACAGATGCATTGACAAACTTCCAAATGCTTATGCCATCATAAATTCATGTCGTAATGACTGTAATTATCCCTTCAAAAACTTAGCAGGTGTTGGTGTTGTATATAAAATCATAACAGCTATTTGTATAGAAATGGAACTGGGTGAAATCTACAATGATTATCTGGATTTGGTTGCTCTGGGCACTGTGGCAGATGTTGTCCCGCTGATTGATGAGAACAGAATAATTGTAAAGAATGGTCTGGATTTAATCAGAAATACAAAAAATGTTGGATTAAAAACTATGATTTCTGAATGCAATATAACAAATAAAGCGGTTTCAACATACAATATTGCTTATATAATTGCCCCAAGAATAAACGCGGCGGGAAGAATCGGAGATGCAAGCCGCGCAGTCAGACTTTTCGGAACAGATGATGAAGCAGAAGCAAAAAAGATTGTTGGAATTCTTACCGAGGAAAATAAATTCAGACAAGACACCGAAATGAAAATTTTAAGCGATGCTATAGATATAATCGAATCTGATTCTTCATATAATGAAAAAAAAGTTATTATAGTGTCAAAAGAAGGGTGGCATCACGGGATAATTGGTATAGTGGCATCAAGAATAAAAGAAAAATATTATAAACCGTGTATTTTGATTTCATTTGAAAACGGCATAGGAAAAGGTTCAGGAAGAAGCATAGAGGGTTTTAATCTGTTTGATGCTCTTTCCGACTCATCAGATTTGCTGATAAATTTCGGGGGACATGAGCTTGCTGCAGGATTGTCGTTAGATAAGAAAAATATACGCGAATTTGATGAGAAGATCAATTTATACGCTGCGAAAAAAATTGATAAGGCAGTATTTACTCCGAAAATTAAATTTGATACGGTAATAAATAAAGAGGAAATAACTCTTAATAATGTGAATGAGCTTGAAAAACTCTCGCCCTACGGTGCAGGGAATCCAAGCCCTGTATTTTCATCTGATAAATTCATAATCAGCGGAATCAGAAATGTTGGTGAAAATCGTCATCTAAAGATTGTTTTAAAGCATAATGATTTTATCGTTGATTCAATTGGATTCAATCTTGGTGAATATATCGATGAATTTTCTGAAAATGACATCGTAGATGCTATTTTTGGGATGGAGATAAATTCCTGGAATTCGAGTAAAAAACTACAGTTGAATTTGAAAGACATTCATATCAACGGACAGGAAATAAGCGAAAAGCTATATTACCTAAGCCTGAATCATTTTATTGATGAATATATAAAGGGGGAAATATCTCAAGACAATCATAATAAAGACCCAAATGTCCTAGCCAAAACAATCAGCTTCAATGAATTTCTGAAAAGATCCAATAAAAATAAAAAGACAGCAGTTTTAATAAACTGCATTGAAAGTTTCAAGGAAATACGCAAGGGGATTGAAAATGAAGAAATTACCATTAATAAAACCATAAAAATTTGTTATACTGAGTGTAGTAAGGCAGAATCAGATAAATTAATTGTACTTGTAAACCCTGATTATAAGAAAATCAAAAAGGATACTTTTGATGAAATCGCAATATTCGATTCGTGGGTTGATTGCAATTTTATAATCGGTGCTCTGAATGAAAAGAGGATTGCAAATGTTCATTTTATAAGTGATTCAACGTCAAAAGAAACCTGCTTGAAAGATATTTTGATAGAACGGGATGACTTGGTATCAATATTTCAATACATTAAATCAAAAAATGAAAATCCGATCATAATAAAAGACATCTTTGAATTTACTGGGGAAATCTCAAAAAGTTATAAAATCCGGTTGAATATTTTCAAACTCATTAAATCAATTGAGATATTCAAAGAGCTTGATATACTCGATTTTAAAAAAACAGGAAGTAACAGTATGGAAGTAGTATTAAAAAATGAAAATGGAAGAAAGGTCAATCTTGAGAATTCGAATATTTTGAAAAAAATACGGGGATTGAAAAAATGATCTGAAGTAAATAACCAAAATGAAAGGAGGTACGCCAATGTCAGACGGATACACCGGTTTAGTTAAAAAAATAAAATCATACAACCCAAACTGCGACTTTACATTGCTTGAAAAGGCGTACAAACTTTCAAAGGTTGCACATGACGGACAGCAAAGAGAGTCGGGAGACCCGTTTATAATGCATCCAATCGAAGTGGCGATTATATTAGCCGACCTTGAACTCGATTCTACCGCTATTATTGCGGCAGTATTGCATGACACAATTGAAGACACAACATGCACTCTTGAACAGATAAAAGAAGGATTTGGGTCTGAAATCGCTGAACTTGTCGATGGAGTAACAAAACTTGGGAAAATTCCCTATAATACAAAAGAAGAACAGCAGGCTGAAAATTTAAGAAAAATGTTCCTTGCAATGTCAAAGGATATAAGAGTTATTCTCATAAAGCTTGCAGATAGGCTTCACAATATGCGGACGCTCGATTTTATGCCTCCGGAGAAACAATTGGAAAAAGCAAAGGAAACACTTGAAATCTATGCTCCGCTTGCCCACAGGCTTGGTATTTCAAAGATTCAGTGGGAACTTGAGGATCTTTGTTTGAGATACATTGATTCAAAAGGTTATTACGATTTAGTTGAAAAGATTGCTCAAAAAAGAAAAGAGAGAGAACATTTCATAGCAAAAATAATTTCGATTCTGAAAGAAACAACACACAGTTTGCATATTGAAAATCCCCAGATCGATGGACGGCCAAAGCACTTTTACAGCATATATAAAAAGATGAAGAATCAGAATAAAACAATAGATCAAATATATGATCTTTTTGCTGTCAGAGTCATTGTGAATTCTGTCAAAGACTGCTATGCGGTTCTAGGGCTTGTTCATGAACATTTTAAACCAATGCCGGGACGTTTTAAAGATTACATTGCCATGCCAAAGCCGAATATGTATCAATCTCTGCATACTACACTAATCGGACCTCAGGGAACACCGTTCGAGGTTCAGATTCGTACATGGGATATGCACAGAGTCGCTGAGGTTGGTATTGCCGCACACTGGAAATATAAAGAGGGCAAATCGGAAAAAAGCGATTTGGATAATAAACTTGCATGGCTTAGACAGTTACTTGAATGGCAAAAAGACATGCGTGATGCAAATGAATTCGTGGAAAATCTGAAAATGGATTTATACTCGGACGAAGTGTTTGTATTTACCCCAAAAGGTGATGTTATAAGTCTTCCGGCAAGCTCCACGCCCATTGATTTCGCATACTATATTCACAGCGGTGTAGGTAATAAAATGATGGGCGCTAAGGTCAACGGAAAAATTGTTACATTGGGCTACGAACTGCAAAATGGTGATATCGTAGAAATTCATACATCCTCGAGCGTCCACGGTCCGAGCAGAGACTGGCTGAAAATTGTAAAAAGTTCACAGGCAAGAAGTAAGATAAACCAGTGGTTCAAGAAGGAAAAACGGGATGAAAACATAGTAAGAGGAAAAGAATTAATTGAAAAAGAGATAAAAAGGCAAGGGATTAAAGCGTCATATCTTTTTAAGCCGGAGCTTTTGGAAACCATAAATAAAAAATACAGCTTCAATTCAAATGATGATATGTATGCATCAATCGGGTACGGCGCAATAACTGCGAATAAAATAATCTCGAGACTTAAAGAAGAATTAAGAAAAACGTTAAAGCCTGAAGAGCTTGCGTTACTTGAGCTTGAGCCGATAAAAAAACAGGAAAAGAAAAAGAAATGTTCTCCTGAAAGTGGAATTATTGTCAAAGGAATTGATAACTGTCTTGTCCGTTTGTCAAAATGCTGTAATCCTGTTCCCGGAGATAAAATAGTCGGATATATTACCAGAGGAAGAGGAGTTTCTGTTCATCGTGCCGATTGCTCAAACATTACAGAAAATTTGAGCGAGGAAAACAGGCTGATAGATGTAAGCTGGTATAAATCTGAAAATGTTTCTTATAAAGCAGACATTACAGTTTTGGCAAATGAAAGGGCGGGATTGTTGCTTGAAATTACGAATGTTATAAATGAATCAAAAATACCGCTGAAGGCAATAAACGCTAGGACGACACGCGACCAGATTGTAATAATAAATCTAACCCTTGAGATTGAGGATACGGAAAAGCTGGAAAAAATAATAAAGGTAATCAAAAAAGTCGACAGCGTATTTGAAGTAACAAGAAAAAAACAATAAGGAGTTTAATCAATGATTATTAAAAGGATTTCTACAGGCATGCTTGGGTCAAACTGTTATATAATAGGTGGCAGGACTGAAGGAATTGTGATTGACCCGGGTGTCAGGATAAATGAAATAGTTGATGAAATCAACAAATTGGACCTAAAAATAAAATACATATTATTAACGCATTCACATATCGACCATATTCTTTCAGTTGACAAACTAAGACAAACAACGGGTGCCAAAGTCGGTGTGCATGAATTGGATGCTTCGGCTTTAGATAATGAAAGGCTCAACAGTTCCCAGACGTTTGGACTGAATTACAAATTCGAACCTGCAGATATTCTTCTTAAGGATGGCGATATAATCGAGTTGGACGGTCTTGAAATAGAAGTTATCCATACACCGGGACATACACCCGGCGGTATTTGTATTAAGATTGATAAATGCTTGTTTTCAGGGGATACTTTGTTTAGAATGTCAATCGGAAGGACGGACTTTGGGAATGGAGACAGCGACGATTTATTGAGGTCAATTAACGGAAAACTTATGAAGCTGGACGATTCGGTCATTGTTTATCCGGGGCATGGAACGATGACGACAATAGGATTTGAAAGAATAAACAACATTTATATAACGGGTTAAAGTCTTGACAACAAAGCGTTTTGAAAATACAATTAGTATAATTTTACACAAGAACGGAGGGGAAAAATGAAAGATTATACGGCACCTTCAATACTATCGGGATTTATGGAACTCCTTCCCGATGATCAAATTAAATTTAATAAGATGCTTGAAACGATAAAAGGCACATATGAACGATTCGGATTTGTGCCAATAGATACGCCTGTAATTGAAAAGTCTGAGATATTGCTTGCTAAAAGCGGAGGAGAAACAGAGAAGCAGATATATCGATTTAATAAGGGCGACAGCGATCTTTCATTAAGGTTCGATTTAACAGTTCCTCTTGCGCGATATGTTGCGCAACACTTCAACAGTCTGACTTTTCCATTCAGACGATATCAGACAGGCAAGGTTTTTAGAGGTGAAAGAGCGCAAAAAGGCCGGTTCAGAGAATTTTATCAATGTGACATAGACATAGTAGGAAACGAAACACTGGATATAATAAATGATGCTGAAATTTTAAGTGTAATATATTCGACTTTCAGAGCGCTTGGTTTTGAAAAATTTAAAATAAAAATAAGCAACAGAAAAGTGCTTAATGGGTTTTTTGAGTATCTTGGAACTGCAAATAAGTCAGATATATTGAGAGTCATTGATAAAATCGGAAAGATTGACGGCAAATCATTCAAAGAAGAGTTGGTTAAGACGGGATTAAAAAATGATGTCATTAAAAAAATTATTGCTTTTATTAATATAAAGGGGAATGTTGATTCTATAATTACACAGCTTTCAGAAATGGAGATTGATAATAAATTATTCAGAGATGGAATAAATGAATTGAAATCAGTTTGCGGATATGTTGAGTATTTCAATATACCAATAAGTAATTATATGATAGACACAACGATAGCAAGAGGTCTGGACTATTATACCGGAACGGTTTATGAAACATTTCTTGATGACTATCCTTCGATTGGGAGCGTTTGCTCCGGCGGAAGATATGAAAATCTTGCACAAAGCTACACAGATAGAAAGCTTCCGGGCGTAGGCATTTCAATTGGTTTAACAAGATTGTTTTATCAGCTGAAAGAAGCGGGTTTTATTACTGAAGAAAATATTTCGACTCCGACGAAGCTGTTGGTAATCCCGATGGAAGAAACAATGAATAATGCGCTTGATTTCGCAACAAAAATCAGGGAAGCGGGAATTCCGACTGAAATATTTTTTAATGAATGTAAATTTGCAAAGAAATTTTCATATGCCGATAAACTTGGAATACCTTATGTTGTTGTGATTGGAAGTGACGAAATTGCGGCAAAAGAATTTAAGCTGAAGGATATGAAAACAGGAGAACAAAAAACCATGAGAACAGAGGACATAATAAATACATTGAAAACAATTTGAATTGACGGAGGAGAACCATGGAAGAATCAATACAAGGGTTAAAAAGAACTAATATGTGTGCTGATCTTAGCATTAAGAATATTGATGACAAGGTTACGGTTATGGGTTGGATAAACAAAAGGAGAGACCTTGGAGGAGTTATATTTATTGACTTAAGAGACAGAAGCGGAATTCTGCAGGTTGTTTTCAACAGTTCAGTTAACCGTGAGATTTTCAATAAGGCAGAGGGCTTAAGAAGTGAATATGTTATTGCGGTGACAGGAACTGTCATAAAAAGAAGCGCGGAAACATATAATCCTAAAATTGAAACGGGAGAAATTGAAGTTATGGCTTCGGAGTTGAGAATATTGAGCTGTGCAGAAACTTCGCCGATTATCATTGAAGAGGATTCGGAGGTTAATGAAAACGTAAGATTGAAATACAGATATCTTGATTTAAGAAGGCCGGACATGCAAAAAAGTCTTATTTTAAGACATAAGGCGGCTAAAATTGCGAGAGATTACTTTGATGATAACGGATTTATTGAAATAGAGACTCCTGTTCTGGGAAAGAGCACACCTGAAGGGGCAAGAGATTACCTTGTACCAAGCAGACTACATCCCGGCAAGTTTTTTGCTCTCCCTCAATCACCTCAGATATTCAAACAATTATTGATGGTATCGGGGTTTGACAGATATTTTCAAATAGTTAAATGCTTCAGAGACGAGGATTTAAGGGCAGACAGACAGCCTGAATTCACACAAATAGACCTTGAAATGTCATTTGTTGATGTTGATGATGTAATCAAAATAAACGAGGGTTTTATAAAAAAAGTATTTAAAGAAACAATCGGCATAGACGTCAGGACGCCAATTGAAAGGTTTACATATAAAGAAGCAATGGATAGATTTGGTTCAGATAAACCTGACACTAGATTTGAATTGGAACTCGTAGACCTGTCCGATATAGTCAAAGACAGTGGATTCAAGGTTTTCTCGGATGCTGTAAAGAAAAACGGCAGCGTCAGAGCAATCAATGCAAAAGGTTGCGGAGAAAAATTTTCAAGACGCGATATTGACAGTCTCGGAGAATATCTAAAAATATACAAGGCAAAAGGCATGGCATGGATATCTGTCGAGGAAAACGAACTGAAGTCGGTAATTACAAAGTTTTTAAGCCAGGATGAGATAGATTCAATATTAAAAAGAATGAAAGCTAAACCGGGCGATTTGATATGCTTTATAGCAGATTCAAATGAAATTGTTTATGATGCATTGGGCCAGTTAAGGCTTGAGTTAGCAAGAAGACTTGGTTTATTGGATGGCGAAGAATTCAAGTTTGCATGGGTTACAGAATTCCCACTCTTTGAATTCAGTGAAGAAGAAAACAGATGGGTAGCGATACACCACCCGTTCACATCGCCTATGGACGAGGATTTGCAATATCTTGAGAGCAATCCCGGAAAAGTCCGTTCAAAAGCATATGATATAATATTAAATGGAGTTGAATTAGGAGGAGGAAGCATTAGAATCCATAGAAGCAGCATACAAAACAAAGTATTTGAACTGATTGGATTATCAAAAGAGCAGGCAGATGACAGATTTGGATTTCTGCTAGACGCCTTCAAGTACGGTGCACCGCCTCATGGCGGAATAGCTTATGGATTTGACAGAATGGTAATGCTCATGTCAGGTAAGAACAGTATAAGAGAAGTAATAGCATTTCCAAAGGTTCAAAATGCTTCATGCCCTTTGACAAATGCACCTGATACGGTTGATGAAAAGCAAATAAGAGAAATACATATAAAAACGGATGTATAAAATGGGAGGGACAACTTAAGAGTCATGCAAAAGACGAAAAAGAATCTGCTTTTAGGTTTGGACGTTGGTTCGACTACAGTGAAATTAGTTGTTTTGGATACGGATAACAACTTGATTTACAGCAAGTACCAAAGGC
The DNA here is from genome assembly GCA_041662985.1 of Clostridia bacterium. GTDB lineage: Bacteria > Bacillota > Clostridia > Acetivibrionales > JBAZRJ01 > JBAZRJ01. Next base: position 40,374 of record JBAZRJ010000008.1, on the reverse strand, counting down.
ATTATTCAGATATTAAAAAAACTATTTACAATATTCTAAACGATGCATACGAAAAATTCAGTGATGCAGCCGTAAATATAATGGTAACAGGCTCCGGGGGTATTTCTGTGTCCAAATGGCTGGATTTGCCCTTTGTTCAGGAGGTTATCGCAAGCACGAACGCCATTGAAGCGTTGATTCCAAAAACAGATGTTGTAATCGAGCTTGGAGGCGAGGATGCTAAAATCACTTATTTAAGCGGCGGCGTCGAGCAGAGGATGAACGGGACTTGTGCGGGCGGAACCGGAGCATTTATTGACCAGATGGCATCTCTTCTGCAGACTGATGCAGAGGGACTGAATAATCTTGCAAAAACTCATAAAATGATTTACCCGATAGCTGCAAGGTGCGGTGTTTTCGCTAAAACAGATATACAGCCTTTGCTTAACGAAGGTTCGGCGAAAGAGGATATAGCGGCTTCAGTGTTTCAATCTGTCGTTAATCAAACAATCAGCGGACTGGCATGCGGAAAACCAATACGCGGAAATGTAGCGTTTTTGGGCGGTCCTTTATACTATCTGTCGGAACTCAGGGAAAGATTTATTGATACATTAAATCTCAAAGAAGATGAGATAATTTTTCCGGATAATTCTCAATTATTTGTTGCAATAGGTGCCGCTTTTACTTCAAAAGAAGAGCAAACCATTCCGTTTTCAGAACTAAAGAGACGACTTCCGTTATTAAACGATGTCTCGGTGCATGAAGTTGAAAGACTTCAGCAACTTTTTAAATCCGAAGACGAACTTAATGATTTTCAAAAAAGACATGCCAAGAATGTTGTTAAAAGAGCAGATATGAGCGCATTTGAAGGAAAATGCTTTCTGGGCATTGACGCAGGTTCGACGACAACAAAGGCGGCTTTAATTGATGAAGGTGGGAATCTTTTATATTCGTACTATGGCAGCAATAACGGGAGTCCTTTGAATTCATCCATTACGATTATGAACGATTTATATTCAAAACTGCCCGAAAAAGCTGTAATCGTCAATTCTACTGTAACCGGATATGGTGAAGGCCTTATAAAATCAGCACTTAATGTTGATATCGGAGAAATTGAAACCATTGCACATTACAAAGCGGCAGAAAAATTCCTGCCGGGAGTTGATTTCATACTTGATATCGGCGGACAGGATATGAAGTGTCTGAAGGTTAGAAACGGAATAATTGACAGCATAATGCTTAACGAAGCATGTTCATCCGGCTGTGGTTCGTTTTTGGAAACCTTTGCAAAATCCTTAAATATGACAATTGAAGACTTTGCGAAAGAGGCTTTGCTTTCAGAACTGCCTGTTGACCTGGGTTCAAGATGCACTGTGTTCATGAATTCAAAGGTTAAACAAGCACAAAAAGAAGGGGCAACCGTAGGTGATATATCAGCCGGCCTTTCATATTCGATTATAAAAAATGCATTGCTTAAGGTAATCAAAATAAGAAATCCAAAAGAAATCGGTGAAAAAATAATTGTTCAAGGCGGGACGTTTTATAATGATGCGGTTTTGAGAAGTTTCGAAATTATAGCGGGCCGTGAAGCTGTAAGACCTGATATAGCAGGTTTAATGGGTGCGTTTGGCGCAGCTTTGATTTCAAAAGAGAGATATGAGGATGGATATGAAAGCACTTTACTAAAACAGGAAGAGTTAAACGACTTTACATATGAAACTTCAATGAAGAGATGCGAGTTTTGTGCTAATCACTGTTTGATAACAATAAACAACTTTCCTGAAGAAAGATCCTTTATATCCGGCAACAGATGTGAAAGAGGGGCAGGTTTAGACATTAAAAAAACTACAATTCCCAATATCTATGACTATAAATATAAAAAGATTTTTAATTATGAACCGCTTAAAGAGGAAGAAGCAAAAAGAGGAGTCATAGGGATACCAAGGGTTTTGAATATATATGAAAACTACCCGTTTTGGTTTGTTTTCTTAACCGAATTAAAATTCAGAGTTCAGTTATCTCCGAGGTCGTCCAAGAAAATATATGAGTTGGGGATTGAAACAATGCCTTCTGAATCTGTTTGCTATCCGGCAAAAATTGTCCACGGACATATAATGAGCCTTGTCAATAAAGGAATAAAAAATATTTTCTATCCTTGCCTGCCATACGAAAGAAACGAGCAGGAAGGCTCAGACAATCATTTTAACTGCCCTATTGTCACATCGTACTCAGAAGTAATTAAAAACAATATGGACGTAATAAGAGAACAAAACATCAATTATATGAATCCGTTTTTACCGATTGACAACAAAGAAAGGCTAAAAAAGAGACTTTACGAAGAATTCGAGCAGTTTAATATAACTAAAAACGAAGTAAATAAGGCTGTAGATAAAGCTTGGCTTGAACAGGATAATTTCAGGGAAGATTTGCAAAGAAAAGGTGAAGAAGTACTAAAATATTTGGAAGAGACCGGCAAAAGGGGAGTAGTTCTTGCGGGGAGGCCTTATCACATCGATCCCGAAATAAATCATGGTATACCTGACATGCTTACAGGATATGGTATTCCTGTCTTAACTGAAGATTCGATTTCTCATCTTGGAAAAATCGAAAGGCCGTTAAGGGTTGTGGACCAATGGATGTACCATTCAAGGCTATATGCTGCGGCAAGTTATGTCAAGGAATCAAAGAATCTCGAGTTAATTCAGTTAAATTCATTCGGATGCGGACTTGATGCCGTAACAACAGACCAAGTTCAGGATATTCTGAACGGAAAAGAAAAAATATACACACTCTTAAAAATTGACGAGGGAAATAACCTCGGTGCTGCAAGAATAAGGATTCGCTCCCTGCAGGCGGCAATTTTGGAACGAGAAAAGAATTGCTTTGTTCAAAAGGAAATTGATACTGTCAGAAAAAGAGTTGTATTTACAGAGGAAATGAAAAAAAAGCATACGATTATAGCTCCTGAAATGTCCCCGATACATTTTCAGTTTTTAGAGGAAGCATTTAATGTTTCGGGATATAAAATGGAGATACTTCCATCAGTCGATAAACAAGCGCTGGACGAGGGCTTGAAGTATGTAAACAACGATGCATGTTATCCTACACTTATTGTTACGGGACAGTTAATTGAGGCATTAAAGTCCGGTAAATATGATGTGAAGAATACTTCTATTATGATAACGCAAACCGGCGGAGGTTGCAGAGCAACAAATTATATAGGGTTTATAAGAAAAGCATTGATTGATGCGGGATTTCCGCAGGTACCTGTAATTTCTCTCAGCGCAACAGGTCTTGAGAAAAATCCGGGTTTCAAGATAACACTTGGATTGATGAACAAATGCATGATAGCACTTGTCTATGGAGATCTTTTCATGAGGGTACTATATAGGGTAAGGCCTTATGAAAAAGTAAAAGGATCGGCAAATAAATTGTATGAAAAGTGGGTTGAAATATGCAAGGAAAATGTTAAAACCGGCAAACACAGACAGTTTAAGAAGAATATCATAAATATAGTTAAAGAATTTGATGGTTTTGAGATTACGGATGCAAAAAAGCCGAAGGTTGGATTGGTAGGCGAAATACTCGTGAAATTTCACCCGACCGCAAACAACAGTATTGTGGAGGGGATTGAAAAAGAAGGCGCAGAGGCTGTAATGCCTGATCTCATAGGATTTTTACTCTATAGCGCATATGATGCGACCTTTAAGCACAAATACTTGTCAGGAACAAGAAAAAAAATGATAATTAACAATATAGCGATATTTTTAATTGAATATTACAGAAGAACACTTAAGAAAGAATTGAAGAAAAGCGATAGATTTTTAGCACCGGATAATATTTATAAATTGGCGGAAGGTGCTTCAAAAATATTATCATTAGGCAATCAGACCGGCGAGGGATGGTTTTTAACAGCTGAGATGGTTGAACTTATACATAGCGGAGCGAAGAATATTGTTTGTATGCAGCCATTTGCATGTCTTCCGAACCATGTCACAGGTAAAGGTATGATAAAAGAATTAAAAAGACTGTATCCCGATTCGAATATAACACCTGTTGATTATGACCCCGGTGCCAGCGAGGTCAATCAAATCAACAGAATCAAACTTATGCTTTCAGTTGCATTTAAAAATTTAAAAAAAGAAGAGAATCAATAATTTTTTGACTGAATTTCAAAATATGCCTGGGGATGCTTGCATGACGGACATAATAGAGGAGCTTTATCACCTTCATGAATGTAACCGCAATTTCTGCATTTCCAATAGACTTTTCCATCCTTCTTAAATACGGTTCCATCGATTAAATTCTGGGCAAGCTTCTTATATCTGGCTTCATGTTCTTTTTCAACGGTTGCGATTGCTCTGAAAGTCGCAGCAACTTCATTGAAACCCTCTTCTTCCGCAACATCTGCAAATGCAGGGTATAGAGTCGTCCACTCTTCGTTTTCGCCATTGGCAGCTGCTTTTAAATTATCAAGGGTCGTACCCTGAGCAACGGGGTAATCTGCGTGGATATGAACGGATGTAGGGATTTCATCTTTAAGACCTTCCAGAAGGTACTTAAAGAACATCTTTGCATGTTCCTTTTCGTTGTCTGCGGTTTCAATATAAATCGCCTCGATTTGTTTAAAGTCTTCTTTATTGGCAACCGAAGCATAATAGGTATAACGATTTCGTGCCTGGGACTCGCCGGCAAATGCTTTTAAAAGATTTTCAGCTGTTTTCGTATTTTTTAAACTTTTCATAATAACCTCCTGAAATACAATAATTATTTTCTTATTACCAACATCTATAATTATATAACAAAATAAACGGATTTTCACATGCAATTATAATATTTATTGGCTTCAAATTTAAAAATGATTAAAGCAGACCCTTTTCGGCAAAGCTTGTAAAATCAGAGCCTGCGACAATGATATGATCAACAACTTTGATTGAAATTCCGTTTAATGCACTCGAAATTTTTTCTGTAACATCCAAATCGGCATTTGAGGGAGTAAGACTTCCGCCGGGATGGTTATGAGCCAGTATTACACTGTTGGCTTGGTGGCGGAGAGCTGTTTCAACAATCAGTCGAGGATAAATAGGAGCTTCATTTATAGTACCTTTATGGACAGGATCTGCGAAATTAACTCTGTTTCTTGCATCAAGACAAATGACATAGAAAACTTCGTAGGTATGTCCCGCAAATAGAGAAACTGCGTATTTGCCGGCACTGTTTACACTGCACAAAACAGGTTTTTCACCCCATTTATCCTTATAATAACGTCTGCATAAAGAAGGGATGAGCGAGAGCAGTACAGAAGAATTCAGACCGATTTCAGAAGTTTTTACAAGGTCTTTTGCGTCAGCTTCGAAGACTCCGGACAGCGAACCGTATTTTTTCAATAAATTGTGGGCAATAGTATTGGTGTCTTTTAATGGAATTGAATAAAAAAGCAAAAATTCAAGGATTTGATAATCTGTAAAAGAATCAAGGCCATCGTGTAAAAACCTTTCTTTTATGCGCTGCCTATGGCCGTTATGAATGTTTTTCCCCATAAAAATCCTTATAAAAAAAGTAGTATTTGTATAATACTACAAAAAATATAAAATACCTTTATTTGGGAATAATGTTTTTGGAGCCGCTGGTGAGAATTGAACTCACGACCTATTCATTACGAGTGAATTGCTCTACCTCTGAGCCACAGCGGCGAATAAAATATATGACTATTCTAATACTATGGAATGTTTATTGTCAATGAGGATTCACGATATTTTAGTAACGCAAAAAAATGTAAATGAATCTTTATCAAAAAAATGATATTATATTATAAAGGGGTGAAATAAATGAAGTTATCTTTTTCAACACTTGGCTGTCCGGGCTGGTCGTGGCACGACATGCTATCGACAGCGAAAGATCTGGGATTCGACGGAATAGAAGTGCGCGGAATTGAGGATGAACTTTATGTTCCCAAGGCGCTTCCATTTATAGATAGTAATTTGGAAGATACAAAAAGGAAATTGAAAGGGTTGGGCCTTGAAATTCCCTGTCTGACTTCTGCATCGTATCTTTATGACAAAGGAAGCAGAAACATTCAGATTGAAACCGCAAAAGAGTATATTGATTTGGCGAAAAAACTGGGAACTCCTTATGTAAGGGTTTTAGGTGATCGCGAACCTCAGCCGAGCATAGATATTGATATGGAATACGTAATGAATAATTTAATTGAACTTCTTCCTTATGCAAAAGATAAAAATGTAAAGCTTCTGCTTGAAACGAATGGTGTTTTTGCAAATTCAAAAATAATGCTGAGCTTAATTAAAGCCTTAAACAGCGAATTCATAGGCGTTCTCTGGGATGTTCACCATCCTTACAGGTTTTATAATGAACCGGTTAACCTGACATACAATAATCTAAAACCATATATTGAATTTATACACATCAAAGATTCGGTATTAGAGGATAACAATGTTAAATATAAAATAATGGGGCAGGGAGACGTGCCGGTCAGGGAAGTGTTGTTAACGCTTAAAAAGAATGATTATCCGGGATATATCTCGCTGGAATGGGTTAAACGCTGGTGCGTTGATCTCGAGGAACCGGGCATTGTGTTTTCAAAATTTGTTAATTATGTAAGAGATATTATTTAGAACGGGGAGGGCATAGTATTGAAAAAAAGAATTTTTATTGGAATTATAATAGGTATTTTAGTTGCATCGTTATCGTTTATGATTTACTATTTGGCTAACAAGGGAAACACAGAATCCGGCAAAAACGACAAAACAACAACAGTTCAAACGACGAATACTGACCCGGGTAAAATAACGAATAACATCAAAACCGTCAAAATCAGTGCAGTGGGCGACATATTGCTTGGAAGAGGTGTCGGAAGACGGATAGTAGAACAGAATAAAACATATTCCTCTGCATTTGAAAATGTTCGCGGAATATTAAAATACGGTGATGTCATATTTGGAAATCTTGAAGAGCCTTTTACTGACAGTACAAAAGGTTTGCTTGATTTCGACAATGGAGGCAAATTTGTATTAAAAAGCGAACCGAAAGCTATGGAAGCCATAGTATACGGGGGATTTAACCTTGTAAGTCTTGCAAACAATCATATTATAGACTATTACACAAGAGGTTTGTACGATACAACAAAATTACTTGATAAAGAAGGAATAGCTTACGCAGGTGCAGGTAAGAATATTGATGAGGCAAGAAAATTATCTGTTATTGAGAAAAACGGAGTTAAAATAGGACTTTTGGCATATACTGAAATGGCGTACCTTTACTATGACGGCGACCCCGATATCAGATTCGTTGCAGAAAAAAATAGCGGCGGAGTTGCTCCTTATGATGTGGATTTTATAAAGGAAGATATCAAGAAGGCGCGTGACAGTGTAGATGTTCTAATTGTTTCATTGCATTTTGGAATAGAGTATAGTCTGGAACCTCAGCAAAGACAAATAGATGAAACGCATTCATTTGTTGATGCAGGCGCTGATATTATAATAGGCCATCATTCGCATCAGGACCAGGGAATTGAAATATATAACGGAAAACCTATATTTTATAGTCTTGGGAATTTTATATTTGATCAAAACGACCCGATTAGCCAACGAAGTTTTATCATAAACATGGAGCTTACAAATAGTAAACTTTCATCTCTAAGCGCCGTTCCTGTGCAGGTTATGGATAAAATAAGGGTTGTTAAAGTGACAGGGGACCTTGCAAAGGAAATGATTGAACGTGAAAGAAAACTTTCGGTAAAACTTAATTCGAAATGCGAGTTTTACAACAATACATTGAAATTCAATTTAAACTGAGTATCATGTAATTTTTCTAACGATTCTTTTAGGGATAATCCTTAAAACAGCGCGTGGAAGGGAGTCTATCTCTTCCTTTGAAATACCGCGCAGTTTAATCATTGCAAAGAAATACGAAATGATACCCATGAAAATTGCAATCACTGCGGATATTGCATTTCTTGCGTAGAGACTGTTTATCATTCCTAAAATCACATAAGAAAGATTATAGGATATAAAGACTATAATTCCCATGAATATTGAGGAATAAATTGGTTTTTTAGCCAATTTCAAAAGATTTATATCAGTCTGCAAATTTTTCTTCATAAAATAATTATTCAACAAAATTGAAATAAGGTATCCGATAATGCTGCCGATTACAGCTCCGCTGATATTTATTTCCCTGATTGAAATTGCTATGTAATCAGTAATTATTTTGCCTATAATGCCCATCATCAATATCAAAGTGACAGTGAAAAGTTTGCCTGATGCCTGCTGTATTGAAGTCTGGATTTGAACGATTGCCAGAAATACGAGCGCAAATGAACCAAACATCATCAAATATGAACCACTCCCATAACCCAGTACTTTAAATATAGGACCGCTTAGTACTGAGAAACCCACTGCCGAAGGTATTGTAACCATAAAACTTAATCTGAATGCAAGATTTATCCTGCTTGAAATAAGTACTTTATCTTTTAAAGCAACTGCGGCGGCAATAGCGGGAAGTATTGTGACCGCAAGCGCAACTACTATTGATAACGGCGCGTTGAGAAGTTGCTGGTATTTATTTAAATGACTGTACATTTGAGTTGCTTCAACGTTTGAAATGCCTGCAACCAAAAGGCGGGATTTAGTTATACCAAGATCAATCAGATTTCCGGTATATTGTAAGCCTATACTCATTGTAATTGGCACACTGTAACTTAATATTTTTTTGACCAGCTGACCATATGCAAATCTTTTAATCTTTGAAATGTTTTGAGAAATATTTTCAAATACTGAATTATGGCGCTTATGAAAAATAACAAGAAAAACAGCGGAAGAAAGAGCGCCCAGTGATGTACCGATTGTACCGCCTGCACAGGCGGCCACTACACCGTATCGTATTAAAAGGGATGCAAATACCAGGGTGAAAATTGTATTGACTATCTGCTCAATTACCTGGGATATGGCTGTTGGTGTCATATTGCCCTGGCCTTGAAAATACCCACGGTAAGATGATGAAATTGAAGTAAAGAGAAGGGTAGGAGAAAGAGCGAGTATAGCAAGATACGATTCTTTAAATTGAAGAAGGTTCGCAAAGGTTCGTGCGAATAAAAACATAAAAAGCGCCATTGCAATTCCAAAAATTATCAACATGAAACGTGCAATTTTAAAAGTTCTTATGGCATCCCTGCGGTTACCGACTGCGATCAATTCAGAAACGAGTTTTGAAATTGCGGAAGGCATACCCGCATTCGATAATGCATAAATAAGGACATAAACCTGATAGGATGCGGCATAAATACCATTACCGTAATCACCGATAATATTTAATAAAAATGGAATGTATAAAAGTGACATGATTTTTACCGCAATTCCTGCAAAAGCAAGCACGGTAAACCCTTTACCTACAGATTGACTTTCCATATTTACCTTTCATTTTTGATGTATATTGTCCAAGAAAATATTATATCAGAAAAATAAGCTAAAGGTCTAAAAAAGTTTGATTTTGACATTTAATAGTATAGAAAAACAAAATCTTGTATGTTAAAATAGAATTGCTGTGTGAATAATTCGGCAGCAAGCAATTGTCAACCTGAAAGTTAAAACTTGAATTGTTTAAAAATATGATAGAAAGTGATGTAAAGGGGGAGCAGGATTATGAATAAAAGCACAGGCATATTTAAGAAAATCACATCGGGAATTATTGTTATGGCGATGATTGGAACAATATCGATTTATGAAACTCCTGTAAATCAGGTAAAAGCGGATGCAATTATTGTAAACGTAGCAACAGATACAAGCGATGCAGTATATAAAAACTTACCCGGAGTCATAATATGTATAAATGGTGCAATACCGGGAAATCTAAGAACAGATATTCAAAACGGAGGCAAAACTTTCAGATTTGCACCGGGTGAGTATCTTATTGAAGGCTCTGCCGGTTCACTTTTAATAGGTAACAATACTTTATTTGAAGGTATTGAAAATATCGTTCAACCTCTAAACTTTAAAGAAGTAATGGTACCGAATAAAAACACCATGGCTGTTTTTGCGACAAGAACCGAAAAATTATCTTCCGAACAGGCATCCTCAAATGTAACCGGTTCTATCCAGACTAAAACATACGGGAAAAATGTTAATATAAAAAACATTGCTATGCAGGGGCATTGTTACTTAAAACTTGATAATGCATCTGATACAAATGTTACAAATGTTCTTATAAACAATTATCGTGGAACGTATCCAAACGGTAATTGGTGCAATATGGGATATAGTGCAACTGCGACATTGTGGCTTTATGGGAGAAACACCAACGTAAATCTGACAAATTGTCAGGTTCAATTCTCATCTCATCATGGTTTGTCAATTCATTCAGGAGACAGCACTTCTCCAAGCAAAGATATTCTGTTTAAAAACTGCAGAGCCCTATATTGCGGTTGCGGCCAATTGAGAGGCGACAACACTGCGGACATAACATCGTCGCAAAATGCTCTTCCTCAATACGATGGGCGCGGATATATGGACTGGTCAACAGCCTTTGATTTGTGTGAAAATACACCGATAGAAAATGTAACGGTTGAAGACTGCTATGCTCTCGAAGGATGGAAAACGAACTTCTATACGGAACCAGAGGAAACAAATAACGCACATATTACGAACCTGGTTTTCAGAAGATGCAGATCCGAAGGAGCAGGGCAAAGAAATGTTATACCTAATGTGGTTCCTAAGACTACTTTTGCAAGAGAATGTGAAAATGCAAATTATTTCCTCCAAGGCGGATATCTTGAAGATTGTATATCGGTAAATGGAGAAAAAACAGGTTTCTATCTTGATTCAAACCGTCTTGACGCAAACGCAACGGGCGGAGGACTTACAAAATTGGTCAGATGCATCGACTTAGGTTCACCCGTATCACTTTGCACGGAAATGTTCGACTGTAAAAAGATAACCTGTGATAGCTTTGTATCATTAAATGCAACAAAAGCAGCTTTTTGGATTTTCGGAGGAAACCCTGTTGATTCACATCCGGGTGATAATTTTATCTTTACAAATTCAAAAATATTGGCGAAGACGGGACAAACTGTTCCTGTTATTAAAATCGGTTATATGATAAGACAGGGTTTTATTGAAAGTCCCAATGCAGGCAACTTATTCCAAACCACGAGCAAATATGCCAAATTGAGATCACATATGACCTATAGTTCTTTTGATGCAACAGTATATGGTCTTGCATCGAATGTTGAAACTTATGAAGTGGCGTCAGCGGTTAACAGCAGCGATAAAAAAGCTGCTACATTCAGAACCGATGACAAAACGGACGGGGTTGAACCGAATAACGGAATAACGGTAATCAGAGGTACTGGTACATTGAACGTCGGCGATTATGTAAATGATTATTGGGGCAGAGCCAAATATACTGTTCAATTTAATTCAAACGGCGGTTCTGCTGTTGCTTCCAAAACAGCATACGACAGTACAACTGTTACTGCACCTGCAAACCCAAAAAGAGCAGGGTTCACTTTCACGGGATGGTATTCATCAAAAACAGGAGGAACAAAGGCTGTATTTCCATTAACGATCAAAAACAATATTACAATTTATGCGCGATGGAAAGTTATTACGCCGGGAGCTCCGTCTATAACGACAATTAAGCGAACTGCTTCAAAAACCATCAACCTTAAATGGAAGGCTGTTAAGTATGCTGTAGGCTATCAGGTTTATCGCTCGACTTCAAAAACAGGAACATTCAAGCTTATTGCAACAACAAAAATATTATCCTACACGAACAAAAAACTTATTGCGGGAAAAACATACTATTTTAAAATACGTTGCTACAATCTAAACGGCACTGTAAAAGTGTACAGCAAGATGTCTTTAGTCAAAAATGCCAAGGCATAAAACGAATAATATAGTGATCAGATAATGAGTAATTGTATGGTACGTTTTTTAGAAATATTTGTCGAATAAGGAATGAATGTAACTCTAAATAGTACTTAAGGGGGATTGGTTATGAAAAGAAAAGGTTCAATTATTAAAAGGTTTTTATCTATAGCAGTATCAGTAGCTATGATTGCGACGATTACGGTTTTTGAAGTTCCAAACAAAACTGCGGCGGCGGGAGAGATTTATCATATTTACTCAAGCAACAGTCCGGCATCATACCTGACCGAATATAATGCACATATTGCCAACACCGCGTATATTATGTGCAGTAATAACGGTGTCTTGTCGACAGATCTGAAGAATAAAATATCGAATGGCAATGCAACCTTTATATTTGCTCCGGGAGCATATTTGCTTGAATCTATAAACTTAATAGTGGGAAATAACTCGTATTTCCAGGGTGCAGTTCCGATTATTCAACCCGTAAATATCAAACAGATATTATATCCTGACTCAACAAAAATGGCTGTATTCGAAACGCGTACAACACATGATTCGACCTACGAAGCAAGTACCGAGATAGGTACAATTACAACAAGAAGCGGTGCAACAAATGTAAATATTTCGAATATAGCGCTTCAGGGTTATACAATGCTGAAATTAAACAGTGCCAAAGAATCAAAAGTAAAAAATGTATTAATAAATAATTATACGGGAACTTATCCGAACGGACAATGGGCAAATATGGGCTATAACGGTGCAACCGCATCATTATGGCTGTTCGGGGACTGTTTAAATATAACTATCGAAAACTGTCAGATTCAATTCTCGTCACATCACGGTTTTGCAATACATACCGGTGACACGGTTGGTAAAAAGGGAAGAGACTTTTTGTCAAAAGGTGTTAATTTAAAAGGTGTACGTGCTTTATATTGCGGAAACGGACAATTGAGAGGTCAAACAGATTATGAAATAAACACAAGCAAAGCTGCTGTGCCTGAAACAGACGGACACGGTCACCTTGATTGGTCTGTCGCATTTGATTTATGTGAAAACCAGTCGGTTGAAAATGTTGTTGTTCAGGATTGCTACGCACTTGACGGATGGAAATGCGGATTCTACACAGAGCCTGAAGAGACCGGCGGACATATTAAAAACCTTTCATTTATCAGATGCAGATCAGATAATGCGGGTCAAAGGACATTAATACCTAACAGCGTTCCGAGATCCACAATAGTCAGAGAAACAGAAAATGCCAATTATTTTACACAAGGTGCATATTTTGAGGACTGCATATCTGTAAATGCAGAGAAGTGCGGATGGCTTGTAATGTCAGACCGAAGTACCGCAAATCCTACCGGTATTGGTTATACTCAATTGGTAAGATGTATTGATATGGGTTCGCCAATATCATTTGTCAGTGAAATGAATGGTTCAAACAATATAATAGCCGACGGATTTGTCTCGATGAATACTACTAAGGCGGCATTATGGTTATATGGAACAAATAACATTAAATTTACGAATATGAAAGTTCTTGCACTTGCATCGCAAACTGTCCCTGTTGTAAAAACGGGATATATGTTGAGACAGCAGTTTATAGAGAGCAGAAACTCAGGTAATTTATTTGCAACAACAAAAAAATACGGTATATTAAGAGCTAATCTTACCGCCAGCGAGGTTTCAGGAAATGTATATAATCTTCCTGGAACAGTAAACCCTTGCGAGGTTATTTCGGGGTCTACTTTCAACGGATATACTGCCTCAAACTTTACGAATCCGGCAGCTAAGATAGGACTCACAAGACAGACAGGTACCATAAACACTTCAACCTACGTTAACGACAATTGGGGCAGAGCGTTATATACAGTTAAATTTGCATCAAACGGCGGGACATTGGTTACGGCAAAAACAGCTTATGCGGAGAACACAATAACAGCACCAACATCCCCTAAGAAAACAGCTTATACATTTGCGGGATGGTACACCGCATCGACAGGAGGAACATTAGTCAAATTCCCATACAATGTAAAAAGCAATGTGACTCTATATGCGCACTGGAAGGTTGCAAAACCTTTGGCGCCTACAAAATTGACCGCCACACGAATTGCTTCAAAAACTATAAGATTAAAATGGGTAGCATCAACGAAAGTGGCAGGGTATTCAATTTATCGTGCTACATCCGCTTATGGTTCATACAAACGTATAACAAATACAAAGTATTTAACTTACACAAACAAATATTTGACAGCAGGCAAGTACTATTACTATAAACTGAAATCATACAGAATGAGCGGAACAACAAAAGTTTACAGTAATTATACAAAATATGTGAGAGCAAAGGCTTAGTTTTATATCATAAATATTAAAAAGACTCGAACTGAAGGTGAATAATTAAGAATCTAAGGAGACATATTCATGAGATTAAAAACGGAGGGACTTAAAAGAGTTTTATCAGTTGTAGTATCAATAGTAATGATTTCCGGATTCATATTGGTGCAAACACCTTCAACTCAGGCATCCGCAGAAGTCATTGTTATTGTTGCGTCAAGCAACAGCTCGGATGTGTATAAAAGCCAGGCGAATTTTGTCTGTGTTGACGGTATACTGCCCCAGCAACTAAAGGATCAGATTGCAGGCGGGAATAAAAGGTTTAGGTTTGCGCCCGGGTCTTATAATATTGAGGGGTTAAATCTTCAGATTGCCGGGAATACAGTCTTTGAAGGTATAAGTGAAATCAAACAACCTGTTGATTTTAAACAGATGCTTTATCCGAACTCTTCAACAATGGCTGTTTTTGAAACCGGCGGATCAACGGATTCAACAATGGAAGCAGACAGTTCAAAGATTGGATTTATATCGACTAGATTAAATGCTACCGCTGTTAATATTTCGAATATTGCGCTAAACGGATATACGGTTTTAAAATTAAACGGTCTGAAAAATTCAACAATAAGCAATATACTTATTCATAATTATTCGGGGACATATCCAAACGGTCATTGGTGTAACATGGGCTATTCAGGCGCAACAGCGAGTTTTTGGCTTTATGGAACAAGCGAAAATGTCACCGTTCAAAATTGCCAGATACAATGTTCGTCACATCATGGTTTTGCGATACATACCGGAACGTCTAATTCCTGGGCGAAAAACATTAATATAAAAGGTGTTCGGGCATTGTATTGCGGAAATGGCCAACTAAAGGGAGATACGGAAGCTGACAAGCTTGAAGCAGAAAAAAGGGTACCTGAAAGCAATGGCAGAGGATATTATGACTGGTCTGTCGCATTTGACCTTTGTGAAAATCAATCGGTTGAAAATGTCACTGTCGAGGACTGTTATGCTTTAGAAGGATGGAAATGCGGCTTTTATACCGAACCGGAAGATTCCGGCGGTCATATAGTAAATCTTAAAGTTTACAGATGCAGGTCAGACCGTGCAGGTCAGAGAAATATCATACCCGGTAGCAACCCCAAATCAACATTTTCAATGGAAACAGAGAATTCGAACTTCTTTACTCAAGGCGGATATTATGAAGACTGTATATCTGTCGATGCGGAAAAGTGCGGATGGCTTTGCTGGGGATTGCGCACAACGGCAAATGCTGTTGATACATCAAGGCTGAAGCTAGTCAGATGCGGTGACATGGGTTCACCGATATCCTTGGTAGCTGAATCATTAAGAGAACCGGATTATGAAACGCACGACATAATATCAGATGGATTCTGGTCATTAAATGCCACCAGAGCTGCTTTATGGCTGTATGGAACGGATGGATTGAAATTTACAAACAACAAAATTCTTGCAAAATCAAATCAATCTGAATCTCCTGTGAAGATAGGCTATATGGAGAGAATTCAGTTTACTGAAAGCAGAAGTGCTGCAAATACAAGTGCAGTAAACATTAAATACAAAAAGTTGCGAAGAAATATACCGAACAGTTCTGTTACAGGAGGTGTTTATAATCTTTCGAATTCCGTCAATACTGCAGAAATTGTAACAGGGTCTCAATTTAACGGTTGTACTAACGTAAGTGACACAAACAGCAAAATATCGGTAATAAGGAAAACAGGGATAATAAATACAGCAACTTATGTAAATGATAACTGGGGCAGAGCAAATTACAAAGTAACCTTTAATTCAAACGGCGGAACTGCTGTCGCATCGAAGAATGCATATGCCGAAAGAACAATCACTGCTCCGACGACGCCAAAGAGAACGGGATTTACATTTCTGGGATGGTATTCGAAATTGCTGGGAGGGGAAAAAGCTATATTCCCGCTTCAGGTAAAAAGCAACTTTACATTATATGCACATTGGAAAGTGATTACACCTGCAGCGCCATATATCAAAACAATCAAACGTATTGCTTCAAAAAGTATAAATCTCAAATGGAACTCGGTTAAGAACGCCAGAGGCTATGAAATATACCGCTCATTGACAAAAACGGGGGCATATAAACTTATTGCGGCAACTAAGTTATTATCTTATACAAATTCAAAACTGACGCCGAGGAAGACGTATTATTATAAAATGCGTTGCTACAATCTAAACGGTACTGCTAAGGTGTTCAGCAAGATGTCTGCAGTTAGGTATGCGAGGGCATAAAAAACAAGGGGGATTATATCCATGAAAAAGGGTAGACGTACATTTAAAAAGTTAATGTCAGTAGTTTTGTCTATAGCCATTCTTTCGACAGCAGCAATGATTCAAGCACCGGCTGCTTCTGTGGTTGCAGCGGGAACAACAATTATTGTCTCAAGCGACAGTCCGGACATTTATAAAAATACCGCCGGCGCAATTATGTGTTCAAACGGTGTTATTCCAGCATCTTTGAAGACTCAGTTTACAGCAGGGAACGGCACATTCAGATTTGCACCCGGCACTTACTATATTGCAGGTATGACGCTGACTCTTGGGAGTAATATAGTCTTTGAAGGCATTGTACCTATAAAGCAGCCTCTTAATTTCAAAGAAATTATGTATCCCGATTCTTCAAAACAAGCCGTGTTTAAAACGAAAGCTGAGCTTAAATCTTACGAAGCGGCTGATTCTGATCAAATCGGTACTATTACGAATGGATTTGGCGCAACAAATATAAAAATCTCCAATATCTCATTGAGCGGATATACTCTTTTGAAACTTAACAGTCTTAAGTCTTCCGTGATAAGCAATGTTTTGATTCACAATTACAGAGGCGAATACGTTCCCGGCAAAGACCATGACTATACCAATACAAAAGGTTATTGGTGCAACATGGGATATAACGGTGCAACTGCTAGCCTTTGGGTCAGTAATAACTGCTCTGATCTTACAATTCAAAATTGTCAGGTGCAGTTTTCATCTCACCACGGTTTCACGATTCAACCGACGGGTTCCAATACCAATGTAACAGCCACGAATATTCATTTAAAAGGTGTCCGGGCTTTATATTGCGGAAACGGTCAGTTAAAAGGGTCTACACCGTCTGAATTTGCGGAAGCACAAAGAAGAGTTCCTGAAACAAATGGGTTTGGATATTATGACTGGTCAACGGCGTATGATCTTTGCGAAAATCAGAAAATTGATGGGCTTTTGCTCGAGGACTGCTATGCTCTTGAAGGATGGAAAACAAACTATTATGTCGAACCCGGACCGGGTGAAAATCCAACAAATCTAAAGAACATGAGACTTATCCGTTGCAGAGCAGACGGTGGGGGACAAAGAAATTTGATTCCCGGCATTGACAAAAGATTCAATATTTGCCAGGCTTCGGAGGGCGCAAATTATTCAATACAAGGCGGATATTTTGAAGATTGTATTTCTGTTAACGCTGAAAAAGTAGGCTGGTCTATTGACTCAAACAGAGTCGGTGCAAATCCTACGGGTCAGGGAAAAACTCAGCTTGTAAGATGCGGCGACATGGGTTCGCCGATTTCGCTGGCAAATGAAATGTTTGATAATTGTCAAATAAACGCTGAAGGTTTCTGGTCATTAAATGCAGATGAAATTGCTTTGTCTTTATTCGGTGGAAACAAGTCAATAGGCGGAGTTCATCTTGGTGACGCCATCAACTTCAGAAATACAATTATTATGGCGAAGGATGGGCAGACAACCAT
Organism: Clostridia bacterium; assembly: GCA_041662985.1. GTDB lineage: Bacteria > Bacillota > Clostridia > Acetivibrionales > JBAZRJ01 > JBAZRJ01. The sequence goes on along the minus strand of JBAZRJ010000008.1, from coordinate 22,415 downwards.
ACCTATAAGAATAGGAAGAATGCCGCGGCTGGTTTTGACTGAAAGCCGCGATCCATATCAGACAGGCCAGGTCGCCCATGGAGGGAAATATGAACGTTTTCGTTCGCATATCACAAACAGTGTATTGACCGGAACTATATATAATCTTTCTTCCGCTGTAAGTCATGCATACATTGTACCCGGAGAAAAATATTCAACTCCTGCAGAAGATGTGGCAAGCGCGACATTTAACGGCACCACCGATGTTAACAGAGCCGGCAACGGAATAACATTTGCCAGACAGAATACCGCTAAAATTAACGCCGGAAATTATGTCAATGATAATTGGGGCAGGGCGAAATATACTGTAACTTATAACTCTGCAGGCGGAAACGCTGTTTCGGCAAAAGTTGCATACGACCAAAATTTGATTATAGCTCCGGCAAGTCCGAAAAAAACAGCATATACTTTTATTGGCTGGTATACATTGGCGACGGGCGGAACCAAGATTGCATTCCCTTATAAAGTCACAGGTAATGTAACATTATTTGCGCATTGGAAAGTTGCTAAACCAAGCGCTCCGACTAAATTGACAGCTGTTAAAATCGCGGCAAAAACAATAAGATTAAAATGGACTGCATCAACGAAAGTAGCGGGATATTCGATCTACAGGTCAACTTCGGCAAGCGGTTCATTTAAATTAGTGACAAGCACAAAATACTTGACATATACAAACAAGAGGCTGACTGCAGGGAAGTATTATTACTTTAAACTTAAATCATACAGAATGAATGGTTCCGCAAAGCTATACAGCGGTTTCTCAAAGACTGTCAGAGCGAAGGCTTAAAATAAAGAGGGTTTACAATTTTATTAAAACATATCGGAGGATGAATTCATGAAAAAGGTTTTTTTATTTAGGAGTTTGATTGCGCTTTTTCTTGTTATTACTATTGTGAATCCTATTATTCCAAGCGAGAAAAACTTCGCGGCAGTTGTTTCGCAAAAAAGTACAATTTCATTGAATACAAATGACTGGAAACTCCAGTCATCATTTGTTGACACTGCGGCCGGTGAATTGATTTCTCAGGCAGCGTACAATCCGTCATCGTGGTATACAGTAAGTGTTCCGTGTACAGTAATGGCAGGCTTGCTCGAGGCAAAATATTTCGGAGCTGATTTTGATGTTTTTTATGGCAATAATCTGCAAACTGTTTCAAAAAGTATTTTTAATAATGCATGGTGGTACAGAAAAGAATTCACATTACCCGCCAGTGAAAATGGCAAAGAAATTTCTATAGATTTCAAAGGGATTAATTATCGTGCAGAATTATGGATAAACGGAGCAAAAATAAAGACGAATACGGAATTTGTCGGCACATTCAGAGAATTTGTATTCGACATAACGGACAATGTTGTTTGCGATGGAACCACAAAAAATGTTATTGCTCTGAAGATTATGAAACCGACAGCAAATGTCGAATTGGCATTTACATTTGTCAACTGGTCCCCTGCGGCTCCTGACGGGAATATGGGAATTTGGAATGATGTCAACATTGTAACAACCGGCTCAGTAAGAGTACAGAGCCCGTTGGTTGTATCGAAGGTTGATACTGACCTGAAAAAGGCTCATTTAACAACCTATGCGGAATTGTCCAACCATACAGGCTCGGAGGTTACGGGAACGCTGTATGGTACGATCGCGGGTCCCAACGGCAACTTTGAGCTTACGCCTATACCAATCACATTAAATGCTGACGAGCAAAACAGAAGGGTTTCTTTTACACAAATCGATATTGATAATCCTGAATTGTGGTGGCCGAGAAATATGGGAGACCCAACAATGCATGAATTGACTTTGAATTTTGAGTTAAACGGGATATCAAGCGATACTGTTACGCACAAATTCGGAATAAGAGAAGTTGGAACCGAATATATAAACAGCAGCAACAGGAAGTTCTTTGTCAACGGCAAACGAGTTTTGCTTCGCGGCGCTGCGCCTTGTCCTGATATGTTTCAGCGCAGAAGCAGCACAAAAACAAAGTATATTATTGACTATGTAAAAGACATGAACCTGAATGTTCTGCGTTTTGAAGGAAAAATGGAAGATGAAGAGCTCATGGATTTATGCGATAAATACGGAATTATGGTTATACACGGATGGTGCTGCTGTGATGCATGGCAAACTCCGAAAAAATGGAATGGGGAGAATTTTACCGTTGCTTATGAATCATTGAAATCACAAATTAAAAGATTGGAAATTCATCCTTCCATGCTTGTATGGATGAACGGCAGTGATATTTATCCTGATTTAAAATCTGTTTATGAAACGTATATTCATATTGAAGAAGATCTGCAGTGGCCAAATATTATTATGAGCAGTGCGATCAACTCCGACGTTCCCGACAGTTGGTATGGGAGCGAAGATGCGGGATGCAAGATGCTTGGACCTTATCAGTGGGAACCTCCGCAATATTGGTTTGAAGATAAAACAATTTATGACGGTGCAAGAGATGTGAATTTTGAGACATGCTCTGGACCTTGTTTTCCTGAACCGGCTGTTATGAAGAAATTCATTCCGGAAGATAAGCTTTGGCCGATAAATAATGATTCGTGGGTTTATCATTCGACAACATCTTCAAACGGAAGAAAAACATTATTTAATTTTAACCAGGCAATCACAAACCGCTACGGTGAAGGAAAGAATTTTTACGATTATAATATGAAGACACAGATTTCAAGCTATGAGGCCAATCGTAGTGAAATGGAGGCCTTCGGCAGAAACAAGTATGTCAAGGCGAATGCTCAGATTCACTGGATGATGAACAACTCATGGCCAACACTTGAATATCAAATTTTTGACTCCTATTTTGGAACCGGCGGTACTTATTATGGAATAAAGAAAGCGTTGGAACCGCTTCACATACAATATGCTTACGATAATCACAAAGTCGATATTGTAAATTCAACATTAATAGATTATACCGGCTACAGTGCCGAGATTGATGTTTATAATCTAAATGGCGTGAAAAAATATTCAGCCGCTGTTAATAATATAAATATTGGGGCAGATCTGGTTGTAAATGTATCAACCATACCTGTCATAAATAACTTATCAAATACATATTTCATAAGACTAAAACTGAAAGATGCGAACGGGAAAGAGATAAGCGTTAATTCATATGCGCTATCAACAACCGAAGATACATTGGATTGGAACGCGGTTGCGGGAATGACAGGGTTTAAGTCAATTGTTCCGCAGAAGGTATTTGCGGATATGAAGAGTCTGCAGAGTCTTCCTGCGGCAAATCTTATGACTTCGGCCGTTATTACGGATCATGGTGATGAAGAATATGCAGATGTAACTATCACAAATTTCTCTTCAACCATCGCATACGGCGTATCATTGAATTTAAAAAAAGGTACTAACGGAGATCAGTTGCTGCCGATTAGATGGGCGGATAACTATTTCATGCTTTTACCAAATGAATCTAGAACAATCAGGGCAACCTATTATAAAGAAGAATTGGGTGGTGCGACACCTGTTGTAGATATTAATTGCTATAACAATATTTGCGGTGGTACTCAACTGAAACCTTGGGACGGGATAAATCTTGCATTTGGTAAAACTGTAACTGCAAGCTCTGAAATTTCTGCGTCCAACGCTCTTAAGGCTAATGACAGAGACCCGGCGGCATCGTGGACTGCAAGTACAACTGAATATCCTCAATGGTGGAAAGTTGATCTTGGTGCAAAATATAATTTAAGAAGTGTTGTTTCAAAATGGAACAGTGCAGACAACAGGGTTTATAAATACAAAATTGAAGTGAGCGACTATGGCAATGATGATAGCTACACAACGATTGTCGATAAAACCGGGAATACAATAAATGGAAAAACTACAGATGAATTCAGCGCGTCGGGAAGATATGTGAGAATTACCGTAACGGGTTGTTCCGATATAACAAAACCTGCTGATTCATTCGAATTTGAAGTATATGGTCCGGCTCCGGTAATCAAAGCAGATCCTGTAGTTTGCAATGTTAAATTCAATTCAAACCGCGGTACCGCGGTTGCCGAACAATTCCTAGTCAAATATGCCACAATAAGTAAACTGCCTGCTACATCCAGAAAAGGTTATAAATTTGCGGGTTGGCACACTGCACTTACCGGAGGAACAAGAGTTTTATTCCCATACACTGTGAGAAGTAATGTCACTTTGTATGCACAATGGGTTAAAATCCCCGCGATTCCTGCCAATGTTTCCGCAAGACATCTGACATCAAAAAGAATTAAAGTCAAGTGGAACAAGGTTTCCGGTGCTGTAGGCTACATGGTTTATCGCGCAGCTTCAATTAAAGGAACATATAAACTTGTTTCGCTGACAAAATATTTATCCTTTACTGACACCAGGTTTACAGTTGGAAAAACTCAATACTATAAAGTTAAAGCTTATGTAATGATGAGAAAAACCAAAGTTTTCGGAAATTATTCGAAAATTGTCAAGGCATAATAATTGGAGGAAACATGAAAATAGATTTAAATACAATGGATTTTATGACTATTGTAATTCCTTCAGATGCTTCAAAGAGAGAAGTATTTGCGGCTAATGAACTGAAGAAATATATTATGAAGATTTCAAGAGTGGAAATTGCCATCGTAAAGGACGATGAAGTCACATCCGGATTTAGAGTGCTTATTGGAAATCCGAAAAGAAATAAAATGGTTGCTTCTCAGATAAGTACTGAAATATTTGACGCTCTTGTTCCCGGACCGGAAGGATTAATGATAAAAACATACGGTAAAAAAACCTTGGTTCTGGCGGGCAGCGACGGTAATGTAAACGAGAGAGAGCGCGGAACAGTTTATGCTGTATACGAGTTCCTTGAAAGATTTTTAGGATTCAGTTTTGTCGGGTATGGAAAACCGGGTTCGAAAATCGGTGAATATATCCCTAAAAACAAAGAAATTGATATATTCAATATTGAATATATCAAACCAAAAGCAGATTTGCCATACAGATCATCAATAATTCAACATGACGGCTATGCACATGAGATTCCAAATTCGGATGCAAACCACCCTTTAACGATTTCGATAATTGACTGGATGGCAAAAAACAGGCTGAACAGAATAGTTACGCCTATGAAATCATATGAACAATTGTGTAAAAACGGAATTATTGAGGAAATAATCAAGAGAGGAATATCCTTAACGGTTGGTCATCATGATTCCGGAATGTTTTTTCTGCCACCCAAAGGGAATGAGCTATTCAAAACTAAATATTATGAAAAACATAAGGAATTTTATAAACTGACAAAGGATGCGGAAAGGTTTTTACCGGCAAGTAAATGGGAAGGACAGCTAATATTTGACTTAAGAAATCCCGATTGCATTAAACAAATCAGCAGAAACATTAGTGCCTGGCTTGATGAAAATCCGTATGTTGATGTCGTAAATATATGGCCGAATGATGGAGACAGCGAACAATGCAAATGCAGTACATGTTCTGACCATTCAAAAATGACAAATTATTCGTATTTTATAAATGAAATTGCAAAACTTGTAGCAAATAAACATCCTGATGCAAAAATTGATATGATTGCATATCTTGATTTATGGGAACCGCCTAAAGGGATAAAATTTTCAGACAATGTTATAATAGAGATAGCAACATGGGGACCTAATGAGCAGCTCAGAAAATTTGGAGCGAATGACGGCTCAGGACTACTTGGGACCATATATGAAAAGAATGCAAGAGCCTGGAGTAAAATTGCAGCGAATGTCGTATATTACGATTATTATATGACCAATTTCAGAAGCAAACAGGTTTATTGCCCAATGGCCGACGAAATTCTGAAAATATATGAAAACTTTGAAGAGACAAACTATTGCAAAGGAACAGGAACGCAAATAGAATCATTTAATCTTTGGAATTATATGTTCAATTTTTATACACATGGCAGAAAAGCTTATGATACAAAGCTTACAATGGACGATTTACTGGAACGGTTTGTTAAAATATTCGGTAAGGGAAGTAAATACATAGCAGACTATATAAATTATATTGAGGATTTTTATAACGGGCAGGTTGAGGAAGGCAAGGATGGCAAAAGCTGTGCGTCGTGGTTCGCAAAAAACGTCAATAAAAAAAAGGTATACGGATACTTTGAAAAAGCCTTTGATGCTGAAAACCGTGAAAACACAAGAGATAATATCAGGGCCTTAAGAATGGCCTTCAGATATTCGGATCTGGTTACCAATGATCCGGATAATCAGGAAATATTGTTTATTTCAAAAAACTTTGGGAGCTACTGGGGACGATTGGGGCAAATGGGCATTGGAATCTCTTCTTTCATTGAACCGTGTAATTGCAATTTTACACCTGATAAATGGTATGATTTTTCAAATAATTAGTAATTGAGGTTTATTCGGGTGCATAATAAAAGAAGTCCGATAAACGGGCTTCTCAAATATAAAAATATTATTAAAATAAATATTGGTACGCCATCGGGGGCTCGAACCCCGGACACCCTGATTAAGAGTCAGGTGCTCTACCAACTGAGCTAATGACGCTCGCATAAAAGACACTTACTTATTATAAAAGCAAAATGATTGTATGTCAACTTAAAAAAAATTTATATTAAACAATTCAAAGGATGATTTAAATGAAGGTACTATTAAAAAAACTGATTAGAAATATTTTAACACGAAGCGGTATTGCTGCAGTAATAGTATTTGCTTTAATATTTTCTGTCGCAGCAATAAAATTATGCAATTCTTATTCATCGATAGTTACAACCTTTAAGAATATTGATTCCAAAGGAATTGCTGACAGTATGAAGAATTTTGAAAAGGATTATAATAATAATTTTGAACCACTTCAAAAGGCTGCGGTCGAAATTGCAAGCCAAACGGAAAAGGCACAGGGGAAAAGAGTTTATGAAACAACCAGCATGTTACTGGCCTTCGACTCTGATGATTATCTGCATAGAATAATGCAGAAAACTGAAATTCATGCAAAGTTAAGCAGTCTGAAAAAAACAATGCTTTATTTCCAAAATAAAAAAATTAAATCGGTGTTTGTTATGATACCAAACTCAGTTGTTAAAGATAAAACAGTTTTACCGCAGGGAATACGAGATTATCAAAATGAAATTTCGGATACAACTTTAAGCACTTTAAAAGAAGCGAACTTAAGAACTATTGATTTGAGAAGCGAATTTGCAAAGAATAAAATCGATCCGCAAAAAGTATTTTTTAATACTGACCACCACTGGACAATTCAATCCAATTTTCAGGCATCTAAAATCGTTGCAAATTATTTAAACAAAAGCTTTAAATTCAATCTGGATCCGAAGAAAGTTTATTCAAACCTGAAAAACTATAGTGTTAAAACGTATAAAAAGAGTTTTTATGGTTCGTATGCAGATACAGCAGGGAAAGCTTTTGTCGGAGATCCTGAAGACTTCACTACTATACTGCCCAAATATGCTACTAATTTCAGATTCAAAAGCTTCACAACAAATGGAAAACTTGAAGTTATGTATGGCAAGAAAATGGATATAACAGGGCCTTTTTCAAAGTCGCTTTCTGACGGCAGACATTCATATTCAACATATTTTAACATGGCAAAAGTTGAAATTGTAGTTAGCAATTTGAAATCAACAAGCAACAAGAAATGCCTTGTTTTGGGAACATCACACGCAAGAGTTGCATCGGCTTTTCTTTGCCCGTATTTTAGGGAGCTAAGATACGCCGATACGCAAAGTAACCGTTTTGAAAAGAATTTGTACAAATACGTTGAAAGTTACAAACCGGATGTAATAATTTTCATGTATCCGGCATTTGCATACAAAAATTACAGGACTTTCAGATATTATATAAAATAAAATTAAAGGAGGAACATTTAATGGAAAACGGAAACATATCAATTCAAACCGAAAACATTTTTCCTATAATAAAAAAATGGCTGTATTCAGAGAAAGATATTTATATAAGAGAGCTCGTGTCGAATGCAAATGATGCTATAAGCAAATTGAAGAAAGTGATCGAGGTTGGAGATGCCGATAAATTAAAGGAAACCAAATTCAAAATAGAGGTTGTTCTAAACAAACCCAATAAAACAATAAAAATCATTGATAATGGAATAGGTATGACGGAAGATGAGGTAAAGAGGTATATAAACCAAATCGCTTTATCCGGAGCAAAGGATTTCCTCGAAAAATACAAGGACAAAGCTGAAGATGCCCAGATCATTGGACATTTTGGCCTTGGATTTTATTCTGCATTCATGGTTTCCGAAAAAGTTCAAATAGATACATTGTCCTATAAAAAAGATTCTATTGCTGTTAGGTGGACAAGCGAAGGTGGGGTTGAGTACAGAATGGAACCATCTGACCGTGAAAATATTGGCACCACAATAACTTTATACCTTGCAGACGACAGTAAAGAATTCCTTGACGCACAAAAAATGAAAGATGTATTGCAAAAATACTTTTCGTTTTTACCTTTTGAGATTTATTTATCAGACGAGTCAAAAAAAGCCAAAGATGCTGCGAAAGATGTTGATGCAGGAAAGGCAGTACTTCCAATCAACGATACAAAGCCTTTGTGGAATAATGCACCTAAAGATTGCAGTGCGGAAGAGTATAAAGAGTTTTACAAAAAGGTGTTTAATGATTATAACGAACCGCTGTTTTGGATTCATCTAAATGTTGATTATCCATTTAAATTAAAGGGCATTCTGTATTTCCCTCAGTTAAAACACGAATTCGAAACAGCCGAAGGTCAGATAAAATTGTATTACAATCAAGTATTTGTGGCAGATAATATCAAGGAAGTAATTCCTGAATTTTTAATGCTGCTAAAGGGAGTTCTCGATTGTCCCGACTTACCCCTTAATGTATCAAGAAGCTTTTTGCAGAACGATGGGTATGTATCAAAAATTTCAAGCCACATTACGAAAAAGGTTGCGGACAAATTAATTTCCATTTTTGAAAAAGACAGGGAAAGCTATAATAAATATTGGGATGATATAAATCCTTTTGTTAAATACGGCTGTCTCCGCGATGAAAAATTCTATAATAAAATCAAAAAAGTTATAATTTACAAAACGACTGACGGTGAATACCTGACACTTGAAGATTACATCTCGAAAAACAAAGACAAACAGGAAAATAAAGTCTTTTATGTAAGCAATGAAAAAAGCCAGGCTCAGTACATAAACATGTTCAAAGAACAAAAAATGGAGGCAATTATACTTTCGTCAATGATAGACAGTCACTTCTTACAGTTTATCGAAATGAAAGAAAACGAAATAAAATTCTTTAGAATTGATTCGGAAATTTCGGATACGCTTAAAACTTCCGTAAACCCGAAAAAAACTGATGAAATAGAAAGGATACAGGAAATTTTTGAGAATATTTACAAAGAAATTATAAACGATGAAAAAATCACAGTAAAAGTTGAAGATTTAAAATCCGAAACGGTGCCTTCAATCATTTTAGTATCAGAAAAGTCACGAAGAATGCAGGATATGGGTAAATTATACGGTGGGAGAGATATGTCGAACCTTTTTCCAAAAGAAGAAACATTAATATTAAATATAAATAATAACCTGATAAAGTCAATGATAAAAATCTCCGGAATTGAAGAAAAAAAAGATGATTTAAAAATGATGAGTGAACATGTTTTTGATTTGGCAACATTATCAAACAATCAGCTTGAACCGGAAAAAATGAAAAAATTCATTGAGAGAAGCAGCATTCTTTTGTCGAAACTCGCAGAATAAAATCGGTGAAGGTTATTTTGTTTCCTCGTCGTCCTCCCTAATCTGGACTCTTCTGATTTTACCGCTTATAGTCTTTGGCAGTTCGGTTGCAAACTCTATAATTCTGGGATATTTATACGGTGCAGTGACTTTTTTAACATGGTTTTGAAGCTCTGCAACAAGATCGTCACCTGCAATATAATCATTTGCTAAAATTACCGTTGCTTTTACAATTTGACCTCTGATAGGATCGGGAACAGCTGTTATGGCGCATTCCAATACGGCAGGATGTTCAATTAACGCACTTTCAACTTCGAAAGGACCGATTCTGTATCCTGAACTCTTTATAATGTCATCGGAACGACCGACAAACCAGAAATAACCTTCTTCGTCACGCCATGCTGTATCGCCTGTATAATAAATATTATCATGCCATACATTTGTTGTGAGTTCGGTATCATTATAGTAACCCATAAATATTCCAGGCGGTGTGCCTTTATCAGTTCTCACGACTATTTCACCTACAGCGCCGACCTCGCACGATTCATTGTTTTCATTCACTAAATCTATATCATAACCCGGAGTTGGTTTTCCCATAGAACCCGGATTTGGGGTTACCCATGGGAATGTTCCGAGAGTAACAATCAGTTCGGTTTGTCCATAAGCTTCCTTTAATTCAATGTTGGTAGCTTTCAGGAATTGATAATAAACTTCAGGATTCAAGGGTTCGCCGGCAACAACGCAATATTTCAAACCTGACAAATCGTATTTTGATAAATCTTCTTTAATAAAAAATCTGTAAATTGTCGGCGGTGCGCAAAATGTAGTCACTTTATGTCTTGAAATAACTTCAAGAAGTTCTTTCGGAACAAACTTTTCGTAATCATAGACAAAAACGGCGGAACCGCATAACCACTGGCCATAAATCTTGCCCCACGCGGCTTTTGCCCATCCCGTATCCGCAATAGTCAGATGAAGCCCGTCTTCGGTTACGTTCTGCCAGTATTTTGCGGTTATTATATGCGCGAGCGGATAAACGAAATTATGCAAAACCATTTTCGGCATACCTGTTGTACCGGAAGTGAAGTAGAGAAGCATAATATCAGAGTTTTGGGTTGCGTTGATACCGGTCGGTCTTTCGAAATAAAAAGAAGCTTTGTTCATCTCGTCGGTAAGGTTATACCAGCCTTCACGATTTTCGTGAAGGGAAACTCTATACTTCAATGAAGGCGATTTCTCAATTGAGTCGTCGATATGATTAAGAACTTCAGGCTCATCAACAGAAACAATCATTTTAATGTTTGCTGCATTATTTCTGTAAATTATGTCTTTGGACGTAAGCAGGTGTGTTGCCGGAATTGCGATTGCGCCAATCTTATGAAGAGCAATTATGCAGAACCAAAATTCATAGCGTCTCTTTAAAACAAGCATAACCGAATCACCTTTTTTTATCCCAAGCGAAGTAAAGAAATTAGCAGCCATATTGCTTTTTTCGTTAATTTCATTGAATGTAAAAGTTGCTTCAGAACCATTTTCATCGCACCAGACCAAAGCGGTTTTGTCAGGAAAAGCCTTTGCGATTTTATCGACAACATCATACGCGAAATTAAAGTTATCGGGAATTTTTATTTTCAGATTTTGATAAAAATCCTCATAAGAATCAAAATCCGTTTTTGAAACAAATTTTTCGTAAATCATTATAAATACCTCGTTTCGTTAATTTTCAAAAAATAATTGCAAGAAATTTTGCCGGCTTACCGTTTAAAGATTTCATACCGTGTTTTGCGGTGGAATCAAAGTAAAGAGAATCTCCCTCGTTTAAATCAATCTCGCTGTCATTAATCACAACTTTCATTGAACCTTCAATCATATAATTGAATTCCTGTCCGGGGTGTGTGTTGAAATGTATAGGTTCATCAATATTTCCGGATTTGACCGTAACAAGAAATGGTTCGACTTTCTTGTGGATAAAATTAAATGCAAGGCTTTGATATTCATATTGTTCACGTCGTTCAACATTAATGCCCTTTCCTTTTCGAACGAGTGAATATGTACTTAGTCTTGGAGCGTCTCCGGTAAGTAAAGAAGTGAGCTCAACATCAAATCGATTTGCAATTTCATAAAGAAAACTTACAGGAATATCGCTTTTTCCACTTTCGTATTCCTCATATTTACTTTTGGATATGTCAAATTCTTTTGAAAGTTCATCCAAAGAAAGACCTGAAATTTCTCGAATTTCCTTAATCCTCACGGCGATCTGCTTAATTTGATCAGACATAACATTCCTACCTTTCATTAGAATTATTTCTTGTCTTTAATAATAGCATATTCAAAAAGCAATAAAAAGATTTGAAATAAGATATTTTATAAAACCTGGTTACCCGTCAACTGCAAATAATCAATTGAAGTTCGGTATAATCTATGTTACTATTGTTTTGTATAATTCTGAATGGAGATGAAAAGATGTCTATAAAAAAGAAAGCATCCATTGTTTTGATTCTTTTATTATTAATTCCCATAGCAAGATTGATTTTCTTTGAACCTCTGAGACAGTACGCATATCTAAACATACTTATTTCAATAATACATATACTGCTTACACTTTTCATTTTGGTATTTATCATAACGAATTTTTCAAAGCCAATCAGCGGCATTGTAAATGTTCTTGATAAAACCGCAGAATACAATTTAACTCATGATGAAACATATAATAAGATAAAACTCAGAAGAGACGAGTATGGAAATCTGGCGATATCTTTGTCGAAAATGAGAGCTGAGTTAAGGGAAATCATCGGATTGCTTAATGAAGTGTCAAATACAATATTTGATAACTCAAAAAAAGTCGAGAATCTTACCGATCAATTGAAAGAGCAAACAAATGAAACTACTGAAAACACAGAAATACTCTCAGCAAGCATGCAGCAAACGGCAGCAACTGCCCAGCAAATAAATGCCACAGCGCAGGATATCGAAAATTCGGTCAATGTCATCGCGCAAATGGCCGATGACGGTGCCGATGCAGCCAAAGAAATCAGGTTAAAATCCGATAAATTAAAAGAAACCGCGATAACATCGAGCGAAAATGCCCGGAATATCTATTCAAAGGTTAAGGCTGAGGTTGAATCTGCAATCAAGCAATCACATGCCGCATCGGAAATCGAGAATCTTATTGTTTCGATTCTGAATATTACAAAGCAAACAAACTTGCTTGCTCTTAATGCGGCAATTGAAGCTGCCAGAGCCGGAGAAGCGGGAAGAGGCTTTGCTGTGGTTGCCGGGGACATCAGAAAACTTGCAGATCAGTCGGCTTCGACAGCTATAGATATCAAGAAGATTGTCGGAAATGTTAATTCTTCTATCTCCAATCTTGCGGAGAGTTCCGGGGAAATGCTGGATTTCATCGAGAATAGTGTAAATCCCGATTACGATAAATTCATTAAACTTGGTGAGCAATATAACAGTGACGCAAGGGATTTTAACAAGATGATGCTTGATTTCAGCAAAACATCTCAAAACCTCAAATCATCAATAAGTGAAATAAGTACAGCTATTGATGAGGTTTCGACATCAACAAATTCGTGTGCCGAAAGCGTAGAAAATATAACATTGAAGACTTCTTCAATCAACGAAAGAATTGACGAAGTAAGAACAAATACAAGGAACAATTCTGAAAGTTCCGAAAAATTAAAGGATTTAATCGATAAATTCAAATTTTGATATTAAAAAGCCCACACGTCGAAAAGTGTGGGCTTTTTATAAATAAAATTTACATATTCCGATAAGAATAATATAATATTGTTGTGAATATATAACAACAGATACGGAGAGAATGTATGCAAAGCGATGTTAAGAGGATTTTTGTCGAGAAGAAAAAGGGATTTGACATTGAAGCAAACAGTTTATACAAGGACCTTAAGGAAAATCTTTTAATTAGTAATTTGAAGTCGGTCAGAATAATAAACAGATACGATATAGAAGGGATTTCGGACGAGGAATTATTAAAATCAAGGAATATAATTTTTTCCGAACCGACAGTTGACTGTATCTATGACGAAAACATCCGAATAACAGGTCGGGTAAGATATTTTGCAATTGAATATTTACCCGGTCAATTCGATCAAAGAGCAGATTCTGCCAGTCAGTGTATTCAAATACTTACACAGGGTGAGAAACCCGATATAAAAGCTGCAAAGATTATTGTTCTTGAGGGAGAAATCAGCAGCGAAGAATTCGAAAAAATCAAAAATTATTGCATAAACCCGGTCGAATCGCAGGAAGCAAAATTTGAAAAGCCTGAAACGATTAAAACAAAGATTGCTGCTCCTGCGGAAGTTGAAACAGTAAAAGGTTTTATGGGTATGAATGAACCCGCCCTGTATAACCTGCTCGACGTATTAGGCCTTGCAATGTCCATAGAGGACATTAAGTTTTGCAATGAGTATTTCAGAGTGACGGAGAAAAGAGACCCCACAATAACCGAAATAAGGCTTATAGACACATACTGGTCCGATCATTGCAGACATACTACATTTGCGACAAAAATAAGCTGTGTCGAAATGGATGAAGGTAAATATAGCGGATTATTCAGTAAAACCTACAAAGATTATCTTGATTCCCGCAGATATGTGCATGAAAACAAGGATAAAGACATTAGCCTCATGGATTTGGCTACAATTTCAATGAAGGAACTCCGAAAAAAGGGCCTTCTTGATAATTTAGATTTATCTGACGAAATAAACGCATGCAGTATCGCTGTGGACGTTGATGTTGACGGTAAAAATCAGGAATGGCTTATAATGTTTAAAAATGAAACCCATAATCATCCTACGGAAATAGAACCTTTCGGCGGTGCCGCAACTTGCCTCGGAGGAGCCATCAGAGATCCTTTGTCAGGCAGAACATATGTATATCAGGCTATGAGGGTAACGGGCAGCGGAGATCCAAGAACAAAAATAAAAGATACAATTTCGGGAAAACTCCCGCAAAGAAAGATTACAAAAGGAGCAGCCTCAGGATATAGCTCTTACGGAAATCAGATAGGACTTGCAACAGGCCAGGTTTCGGAAATATACGATGACGGTTTTGTTGCAAAGCGCATGGAAATAGGAGCAGTAATAGGTGCCGCGCCAAAGGTAAATGTTGTCAGAAGTGTCCCTTCGAAGGGTGATGTTATTATACTTTTGGGAGGAAGAACGGGTCGTGACGGTTGCGGAGGAGCTACCGGTTCATCTAAAGAACATAATGAGGATTCACTCATATCCTGCGGAGCAGAAGTTCAAAAAGGCAATCCCCCAACCGAAAGAAAAATACAAAGATTATTCAGAAATGAAAATGTTAGCAGAATGATAAAAAGGTGTAATGATTTTGGAGCCGGAGGAGTTTCTGTTGCGATAGGCGAACTTGCTGACGGTCTCGAAATTAACCTTGATGCAGTTTCGAAAAAGTATGAGGGACTCGACGGTACAGAGCTTGCAATTTCAGAATCGCAGGAGAGAATGGCTGTTGTGGTTTCAAAAGAAGATGAAAGCAGGTTTATAAACGAAGCCAGGAATGAGAACCTGGAAGCAGCCACCGTGGCCGTTATTAACAACGAAAAGAGATTGGTAATGAAATTCAAAAATAAAATCATTGTTGATATAAGCAGAGATTTCTTAAATACAAACGGGGTAAAACAAAATGTAATGGTTAAGACAGCATGTCCTGACGAGACTACTGACTATTTTAATGCTTCGAATAGAATAAACTCAAGAGGAAATGCGGGAATTAAAAATTTATGGTTAAACAATCTTCAGAACCTTAACATATGCAATAAAAAAGGCCTTGTTGAAATGTTCGATAGTTCAATAGGCGCAGCTACTGTATTAATGCCGTTTGGCGGAAAATATCAATTGTCTCCGCAGGAAGGAATGGCAGCAAAAATACCTGTTTTGCATGGTCATACAAAGACGGGAACATTGATGAGCTATGGTTATAACCCTGAAATAGGAAAATGGAGTCCATTCCATGGTGCTGTATATTCAATTATTGAATCAGTTGCCAAAATTGTAGCAATGGGCGGTGATTACAAAAAAATCAGAATGACGTTTCAGGAATATTTTGAAAAGCTTGGCAAAGATCAATATAAATGGGGTAAACCATTTTGCGCATTGCTCGGAGCGTATTACGCTCAAAAGAAGCTTTCACTTGCAGCAATAGGCGGAAAAGACAGTATGTCCGGAACTTTTATGGATTTAACTGTACCACCCACATTGGTCGCATTTTCAGTCGCAACGGTTGATGTTGAAAATGTAATTTCTTCAGAGTTTAAGGAGCAGAACAGTAAAGTTGTGTTGTTAAAATTAAACCGTGATGAATATGAATTACCGGATTTTGAAATGCTCGAAAAGAATTATGTTAAAGTGCATGAACTTGTTAAAAAAGGGAAAGTCCTTTCAGCCTATTCAATCAAATCCGGCGGGATAGCAGAGGCTGTTTCAAAGATGTGTATTGGAAATAAAATCGGATTCAGATTTACTGAGGATATAGATGAAAATGTTTTATTCATGCCGGATTACGGTTCAATATTGATTGAGATACCGGGAAACGAGAATGAAGCAAGTCTTTTTTCGTCATTGAACTGTCATTTAATCGGCAATACGACTTCAATTAAGAGCATTTCTGTTGGAAATGTTGAAATAGATATTGATGATATGATAAACAAATATTCGGAACCTCTTGAAGATATTTTTAAAACTTCCGCAGAAACACCAAATAATGTGCCGAAAAAATACAATTACGAGAAAACAACTGTTGAAAACAGTAAAATTCATATTGCCAGACCGAGAGTATTTATGCCTGTATTTCCGGGAACAAATTGTGAATACGATACCGGCAGAGCGTTCGAAAAAGCCGGCGGGTCTGTTGATACATTTGTAATAAACAATTTAAGTTCAAAGGAAATAGAACAAAGCATCAAAAGTATGACTGAAAAAATCAACAACTCACAAATAGTAATGCTTCCCGGTGGATTCAGCGGAGGAGATGAACCGGACGGATCCGGCAAATTTATAGCAACTGCATTTAGAAACCCATATGTTAGGGAAGCTATTACAAATCTGATTCAAAACAGAGATGGGTTGATTCTTGGAATATGCAATGGTTTTCAAGCCCTCATTAAACTTGGATTAGTTCCTTATGGCGAAATAATTGATATTGATGAAAACTGCCCTACGCTTACTTTTAATTCAATCGGAAGACACATGTCATGTATGGTCAGAACCAGAATTGCATCGAATCTTTCCCCTTGGCTTAACTGTGTCAGTGTTTCCGATATCCATACAATACCTATTTCTCACGGTGAAGGCAGATTTGTGGCAGATAATAAAACAATTGAAATAATGAAGAAGAACGGTCAGATTGCGACACAATATGTCGATGAGTTTGATAATCCGACTTATGACATTAGATACAATCCGAACGGTTCAGTTGAATCAATAGAAGGCATAACAAGTCCGGACGGAAGAATTTTCGGGAAAATGGCGCACTCTGAGAGAATCGGGACAAATGTTGCAAAAAATATATGCGGCAAAAAAGACCAGATGATTTTCAAATCAGGAGTAGAGTATTTTGGTTAAAAACAAATGTTTTCTTTCGAATATTATAAACATTGGGTTTGTGAAATTAGTAAATTTTGGGGTTTGACAAACCGAAAACAGAAAGTTATAATGGCAGTGAATAAAAAACAAAAGAGCTGAATCCTCTTTAAAAGAGGTACGGAGGAACCAAAACTTGGGGTTAATCCATTTTAAATGGTAGGGGGAATTTCCTATACCCGAACCCGACAGCTAACTTCGGAAGCTATATAGGAGGAAACATGTTTAGATTTAAGAAAGTGCTTGTTTGTTTTGCGGTTTTAGTTTTAGCGATAGGATTAATGACGTGTGTTGTCAGTGCTGAGACGAGAAAAGTGGGCACGATAACCGGTAATGGTGTAAATGTTAGAGTTTCACCAAGTCTTAACGCAAGAGTTATAAGTTCATTGTCAAAAGGTGAAATTGTACTCGTAACAACGAAATCCGGAGACTGGTATAAAGTAAGTTTCAGCAGCGTTAAAGGATGGGTATCAAGCAAATATATCAAAGTCAAAGTAGTTCCGCTTGGAACCGGTAAAATCAAGGTTTACGTTGGCAAAGTCCATTCTAAAGCCACCATCTCATCATCAATAGTTACAAAGGTTCTAAAAAATCAAACCGTGACCGTGCTTTGCAGCTCAGGTGAGTGGTATAAAATTAAGACCAAAAACAGTAAAATCGGATGGCTTAAGAAAAATACCATTATACTAAAAAGAGCCACTCTTTCCAGAGGAGGTTCGGACAGGCGGGATAGTGTGGTTGCTTATGCAAAAAAATATCTTGGCTGCGATTATTCGTGGGGAGGAACGTCTCCAAGCGGATTCGATTGTTCGGGATTTGTACAGTATGTTTTCAAACATTTTGGTATCAATTTAAACAGAACGGCTGAAGATCAGTCACATCAGGGTACTTACGTTTCAAAAAGCAATTTGTTGCCTGGAGATATGATATTCTTTGGACATACCAGTTCCATAGACCATGCGGCAATTTATATTGGAAACAACAAATTTATTCACGCTTCAACATATGGCAAGGGTGTTATCATTTCAAGTTTGAGTGAGAGCACTTATGTAGCAAAATATAGAACCGCAAGAAGAGTATTATAACTAAATAAGGTAATGAAACGCTCCTGATTTTTAGGAGCGTTTTTTGTTCGACAGGAGAACTATGAAAAGGCCTTTGCTGATATTTGCCGTTTCATTTATTTCAGGCATATTTGTTTCATATTTCGCAGAATCGAAAATATTTTTCATCCTACCAATCATTTCAATACTGACAGCTGCAATACTACTGATATTCAAAGTTAAAACCAAGTTCATAATAGCAGTAACTATTTTATTCTTCATTATTGGAAGTATAGAGTTTTTTTGGTTTGACTCGATAAACGAATCAAAGTATAAAGGGATTTCATCGGGAATTGACACCGTTGTCGGTTATATAGATTCAGAACCCGACATTAAAGACAGTAAAGTAAATTATATTATTAATTCAAATAAGCTGATTCACAACGGAAAACCGCTTTACATCAATGGGAAAGTTTTGATAACAATAAGCAAGAAAAATAACGAATGTTTTCTAGACTACGGAAGAAAAATCGAAGTGACAGGAACTCTTATAATTCCTCAATCCCAAAGAAATCCGGGAGGATTTGACTATAGAAGGTTTTTGGCAAAAAACGGTGTTTCCGCAACAATATATGCAAAAAGCATATTTATAAATAGAAGCACGGTTACAAGTCAGCTCAGTCTGATTTCATTCGGTATAAATTTAAAGAATAAAATCGTAAGTGTTATAAATAAGAGTTTGCCCAAAAAACAGGCCGGTCTTCTGAACGCTATGTTAATCGGTGTTCGCGAAGATCTTGATAATGATGTAAAAAAAGCATTTAGCGATTCCGGACTTATTCATATAATGGCTGTTTCGGGAATGAATGTTGCATTTATAATTTTTCCTCTTTCATTTATTTTTAAAAAATTGCATCTCAAAAAAAACAAGGCAAATATTATTATTATTCTTTTTCTCATCATATTTGTTTTTATTACAGGATTCACTCCATCAGTTTTGCGGGCGGTGATAATGGCAATAATAATTTTGCTTGGTCAGATAATTATGAGAGACACGGATGTTTTGTCTTCTGTTGCGCTTTCAGGTTTAATACTACTGATGTTCAACCCATATTTTATATTTGATATAGGATTTCAATTGTCATATTTAGCGACTATATCAATAATACTGTTCTATAAAAATATTAGAGATTTCTTTAATAAACGGAAAATACCATGCATAATATCCGATGTACTAAGTGTGACAATTGCAGCGCAAATCGGAGTTATAATGATAATTGTATTCTACTTCAATAAAATTTCAGTAATTTCAGTTGTTTCGAACCTTCTTGTTGTTCCAATTGTTGGGGTAATTACAATTCTGGGATTTTCAATGGCTATATTAGGGCAGATTTCGATTCACTTATCTCAAGTTTTAGGATTCGTCAACTATCTTCTTTTGTCTTTTATTTTGTTGGTAACACAGCTATCGGCTGCTTTGCCGTTTGCTGTCATAAAAGTTGTAACTCCTAATTTATTTTTGATTGTGTTGTATTATATAGTTCTTTTAATAATTTATTTAAAAAAAAACCTGGTGAAATTTAAATTTAAGTTAAGATATTGTTTTTTAATACTGATGACTTCAACCGCCCTCATAATCTTCGCAGGCTCTATACCCAAAGGTATGGAAGCTATTTTCATTGATGTCGGTGAGGGTGATTCAACTTTGATAAGAACATCTACGGGACGTATCGTTTTAATTGACGGCGGAGGTATGTTCAGCAGTACCGATAAAGAAGCAAATGCCGGTAATCTGGTAATGATTCCTCTTTTGTTTGACTTAAATATTACAAAAATAGACTTGATTATTGCAACTCATGCGCACAGTGACCACGTTTCAGGACTTCTTCCGATCCTGAAAGAATTTGAAGTTGGCGGAATAATTGAACCTCAAAGTGGTCAGGAGAAAGAATTTTCAGAATTAAACAATGCTGCAAAGAAAAGAAATGTACCAATAGTATATTGTAAAAAGGGAGATGAGATTAAAATCGACATAGAAACCTCCCTGAAAGTTTTATATCCGGAAACAAATTATAAACCTGAAAACTCACCTTTAAATAATGGCTCATTAGTGTTAAAATTGCTTTATAAGAAAATGTCGATTTTGTTTGTCGGGGACATTGAAAAGGATGTTGAGGAACTCATTATCAATGAAAAGTCTGATTTAAGATCCGATATATTGAAGGTTGCTCACCATGGTTCAAAAAACTCTTCTACTAAAGAATTTTTAAATGCTGTACGACCTGTTTTTGCAATAATCAGTGTAGGTAAAAATAATTTTGGGCATCCTGCAACTGAGGTTTTAAACAGGCTGAACACTCAAAAAATAAATGTACTGAGGACAGACCAAAACGGCGCAATAATTATAACATCCGACGGTAATACTATAAATATAAGGAAATTCATAGAGGTAAACAAATGAGTATTGAGGTCCTTAAAAAACAAATTAAAAGCAATGGAGTCGGAAAACTTTATTTGTTCTTCGGTCCGGAAGACTATCTAAAATGTCACTATATAAATCTGATTGAGAAACAGATTATAAAGGATGACTTTAACTCAATGAACAAAACTGTTTTTGATGGAAAGATCGATTTGGATAATCTTATCGATGCATGTGAGACCAATCCGATGTTTTCGCAGAGAAGAATGGTTCTCGTAAAAAACTCGGGGTTGTTTAAGACAAAAAAGGATACAAATAAACAAAAAGCTGAAACAACAGAAAACAAAAATGTAAAAAAAATCGAAGATTATCTAAAAAATATCCCGGATTTTACATGTTTGATTTTTATAGAGGAAAATGTTGATAAACGGTTAAAGATTTTCAATTCCTTTAAGAATGATGGTCTCGTCGTTGAATTTGAATACCAAAGCCCTCAAATCCTAACGGATTGGATAATAAATATTGTTCATTCAAAAAACAAAACAATCGAACAAAAAAGCGCTTCAAAAATAGTGGAATACAGTGAATACGGTATGAGAGGCATATATAATGAAATTGACAAATTACTTCTTTATTGTGATGACAAGCAGGATATTACAAGTAACGACGTTGATACAATTTGCACAAAAACAATCAAAGACACCATATTTGATCTTACGGACGCAATAACGATAAGGAATCCGGAAAGTGCTTTTAAATTGCTCAACGACTTGATCTTTTTGAAAGAGCCGACAACTAAAATACTTTTCATGATTAGCAGACAATTCAGAAATATTCTCAAGGTTAAACTTTATCAAAACAGTGGGGTGACAGCAATTGGCGAACTATGTTCGAAGGCCGGGTTGAAACCATTTGAATTGGGAAAAGTAAAGAAACAGTCAAACCTAATGAGCGTCAAAAGCCTGAAGAGTGCTATAGAAGAATGTTTAACGACCGATGTGTCAATAAAAACGGGAAAGATTGACGGAAGAATCGCTTTGGAAGTTATGATTTTGAAATTGGTAATGTAAAATAAAAAAATAAAAACGTACATTTGTACGTTTTTATTTTTTTGCTGCATTATATGCTTTTGTTAATCTTGATTTTCTTCTGGCAGCTGTGTTCTTGTGAATAAGGTTATCTGAAGCAGCCTTGTCTAAAGCAACACAAGCATTCTTCAAAGATTCGGGTGCAGCGGTATCGTTTTTTGCAATACCTTCTTTGCACTTTTTAACAGTACTCTTTAAAGTAGACTTCTTAACTGTATTATTTGTTGCTTTTTTATTTGATACTCTAACTCTTTTAATTGCGGATTTTATGTTTGGCAAAATTTTCACCTCCGATGTGATAATCAACAAGAAACATTCTACCACGAAAAAAAATAGAATGCAAGTGTATTATTTTCGGCTGTTGTTCGTCAGCGATAATGTCATGGTATAACTCGTCAGCGAAAATGTCACCCCTTCAAAATCATATATACTGAGAGGATGAGAATAGAGATGAGCTTTAAAGAATCAAGAAAAATGACAATAATC
>JBAZRJ010000007.1:0-56483 GCA_041662985.1 Clostridia bacterium | reverse complement strand
GAAAAGAAGAAGTTCCGGCCGCTATGATTGAAAAAGAAAAAGAAATACTAAAACAGCAGGCTTTAAACGAAGGAAAACCTGAAAAGATAATTGATAAAATGGTTGAAGGAAGAATAGAAAAATTCTATAAGGATATTTGTTTGATGGAGCAATCTTTTATAAAGGATCCTGATAAAACCATAACAGATCTCCTAAATGAAAAAATAGCAAAAATTGGCGAGAATATAACAATCAGAAGATTTGCAAGATTTGAAAGAGGCGAAGGAATTGAAAAGAAGCAGGAAGACTTCGCTGAAGAAGTAATGAAGCAAATTAAAGTTTAACAGACGGGAACATATAGAAAATATATGTTCCTTTTTTTTAACGAAATATTAAAAACTTTTATTGTTTTGCAGCAAATCGTTTGGTATTTATGATAATATAAATTAAACATATAAGTTTATTTACTGTTACGGAATCAATGAATTGTCGAAGACAGTAAATAAAGAAACGGAGGATTTATTTGATGCAGCAGAAACCGTTATACAAACGCATTATGCTGAAAATCAGCGGAGAAGCATTATCCGGAGACAGCAATACAGGTATTAATGAAAAAACACTGGGAAAAATTTCAGATACAATCAGTAAAGTATATGATTTGGGCATTGAGATTGCCATAGTGGTTGGCGGCGGTAATTTTTGGAGAGGAAGAAGCGGTAAAAGCATGGACAGGACAACGGCGGATCATATGGGGATGCTTGCCACAGTAATAAATGCCCTGGCACTTCAGGACTCCCTTGAATCCAAAGAAATGCCGACAAGAGTTATGACTGCGATAGAAATGAGACAGATTGCCGAACCGTATATCAGACGCAGAGCGGTCGGACATCTTAAGGAAGGAAGAATTGTCATATTTGCCTGCGGAACAGGAAATCCTTTTTTTTCTACAGATACAGCATCAGCATTAAGAGCAGCGGAAATTGATGCAGATGTGATATTGCTTGCGAAAAAAGTAGATGCGGTTTATGACAGTGATCCAAATATAAACCCAAAAGCAAAAAGGTATGACACGCTAACATACATGGACATATTAAACAAAGGACTCGGAGTAATGGACTCAACAGCAGCTTCACTTTGTATGGATAATAAAATTCCGATTATTGTTTTTGGTTTGGATGATCCGGAGAATATAATCAAAGTCATTTACGGAGAAAAAGTAGGAACAATTATTAATTCATAAAGAAATAATTGTAATTTCAAATACAAGGGGGATTATTTGTGGATAATGAGATGTTTAAACCTATTGAAGAAAAGATGAATAAAACGATTGGCGTTCTTAAGACAGACTATTCCGGGATAAGGGCCGGGAGAGCGAATCCTTCGATTCTCGAAAAAGTTTTAATTGATTATTACGGAACAATGACGCCGATAAACCAGCTTGGAAATATTTCCGTTCCGGAAGCAAGAGTGATATTAATACAACCATGGGATATGAAATTACTAAAAGAAATTGAAAAAGCGATTCAAAAATCAGACATCGGAATAAATCCAATGAATGACGGTAAAGTAATCAGACTTGTGTTCCCGGCACTTTCGGAAGAAAGAAGAATTGAATTGATTAAGGTTGTAAAAAAACACGGTGAAGATGCAAAGGTAGCGATTCGAAGCATAAGAAGAGACGCAATTGAGCACCAGAAGGCTGAAAAGAAAAGCAGCAAAATAACGGAAGATGACCTAAAAGATTTTGAAAAGGATATCCAGATTCTAACTGACAAGTTTATTGAACTCATAGACAAAACTGTTGATATTAAAGACAGAGAAATATTAGAGGTGTAGGAGTTGCAGAAATCCGACTTTGAAACTTCTCTGACAGGATATTTACTGAAAGAGGCAGCCGAAATGCTTTCAAAACAAGGTTTGAAGATTGCGAACGTCATTGTTGTTTCACCTGTAAAGGCTGAAAGTGCTGAGTATGAAGAGGATTACAGAGTTATAAAAATAAGGCTGGCCGATAAAAATAATGTTGAGGTATTTGTAAGTAAACCCTTTTGAAAAAAAGGGTTTTGTTTTTAAGTAAATAATTGTTTAAAGTATGGCTTCAATATATTATAATTAATCTAGGCGAATTTTTTTAGGGGGAAAAATGTTTTTTAGAAAAAAAACATCAAAAACCGGCAAGTTGGAAATCGATAAAAACAATTTACCTGTGCATATTGCGATAATAATGGACGGTAATGGCAGATGGGCAAGTAAAAGAGGTCTTTCAAGAAATATAGGACATAGACAGGGTTCTATTAATTTAAAGAAAATCTCAGCATTTTGTGATGACTTGGGCATAAAGTATTTGACCGTTTTCGCTTTTTCGACTGAAAACTGGAACAGACCCAAAAAAGAAGTCGACACTCTCATGAATCTTATGCTGGAGTACATGAAGAACGCCGAAAAAGAGCTTGGCGGAAGAGATATACGAATAAAAGTTATCGGAAACATTAAAGGTTTAAACGACGAAATACGGCAGCAAATTGAACGCGTAGACGAGTTAACCAAAGATAACAAGGGTATAGTTTTAAATATTGCAATTAATTACGGAAGCAGAGATGAAATTATAAGAGCGGTGAAAAAACTTTATTCTGATGTTAAAAACGGTTTGATTACGGAAGATAAAATTGACGAAGAAATGCTTTCAAACAGCCTTTTTACAAGGGACATTCCGGATCCGGACTTGCTTATCAGAACAAGCGGTGAAATGAGAATAAGCAATTTTCTCATGTGGCAGCTTGCATATGCGGAATTGTGGTTTACCGATGTTTTATGGCCCGATTTTAAGAGCAAACATATATTAATGGCTATACATGAATATCAAAAGAGAAACAGAAGATACGGAGGAATTTAAATTGCTGAAAACGAGAGTCATTACAGGATTTATTTTATTTGCACTGTTACTTATTATTTTATTTTTCGGACCTGTTGTTTTTGGAATTTCTGTATTTATATTTGCTTTAGTGGGTATTTATGAATTTTACAATGCAGTATCGAACGTCGGTTATAAGCCTGTAAGAATTGTCGGATATTTATCATGCCTGACAATTCTTATGGTAACCTTTAATAACGGAGCTCTTGACAATCAGTTTGCCGGTCATTATATCAACCTTTTCAAATCTATCAGTTACTTTTCGGCAGGTCTTTTTGTTATCTTTTTTATACTATTTCTTTTTATTGTTTTCCTGCATGAAAAGTATAATGTAAATGACATAGCATTGACTGTCTTTGGAATATTTTATGTAATGTTCTTATTCTCGTTTTTAGTTTTAACGAGAAATCTGAATAACGGTATATATTATATATGGTTTGTATTTATTGGAGCTTGGGGGACTGATATATCAGCCTATTTTACAGGAAAGCTGATAGGTAAAAGAAAAATACTGCCGGCAATTAGCCCCAAAAAGACGGTTGAAGGGACTATCGGCGGCATAGTAGGCTGTTCGATTCTGACAGCCGGATACAGCATTCTGTTGGTTAGAATGGGAATAATTTCATGGGATGTTTCAGTTGTTTCATTTATTCTGCTGGGCTTAATAAACGGAATAATATCTCAGGTTGGAGACTGGGGTGCATCAGCTATAAAGAGACATTCGAATATTAAGGATTATGGTACAATATTTCCCGGACATGGCGGTGTTCTTGACAGATTTGACAGTATTTTGTTTGTTGCGCCAATTGTGTATTTCTTTTTCTACTTTTTCAAAATCATGTAAGAATAAGGGGTTTGTATGGCCAAAATAATTTCCATTTTAGGTTCAACCGGTTCAATAGGCACACAGACACTTGAGGCTGCCGAAAACTTAAATATTAAAGTTGCCGGTTTGAGTGCAAAGTCAAATATTGAACTGTTGATAAAGCAAATAAATAAATTTAATCCCGAAGCAGTTTCCGTTGATACCGAAGAACAAGCGTCAAAACTTGAAACAAGACTCAAAGGACGTGAAGTTAAGGTTTATTGGGGCAAAGAAGGGCTTGTAAAACTTGCAACTCTCGATTCTGTTGATACCGTTGTTGTTTCTGTTGTTGGGATAGCCGGACTTGTCCCTACAATTGAAGCGATAAAAAAAGGCAAGGATATTGCCCTTGCAAACAAGGAAACACTTGTTACAGGCGGTTCAATTGTTATGCAAGAGATAAAAAAGAACAGGGTTAAGATACTGCCGATTGACAGTGAACACTCTGCAATTTTTCAATGTTTGCAGGGAAACGATATAGATCAGGTAAAAAAATTGATACTTACCGGATCGGGCGGGCCTTTCAGGGGAAAATCGTTCAAAGAAACTGAAGATGTGTCTCTTGAACAAGCATTAAATCATCCGAACTGGTCGATGGGAAAGAAGGTTTCCATCGATGCATCAACCCTTATGAACAAAGGATTTGAGGTCATTGAAGCTAAATGGATTTTTGGAATAGAACCGGAAAAAATACAGGTTTTAATTCATCCTCAAAGCCTTATTCATTCTATGATCGAATATGCGGACGGGTCAGTTATCGCACAAATCGGAGCTCAGGACATGAGACTGCCAATCCAGTATGCATTATCCTATCCGGAAAGACCCGGAAATCAATTCAGAAGAGTTGATTTTGTAAAAGAAGGCAGTTTTACATTTGAGGATGCCGATTTTGACGCATTTCCGTGCCTTGGATTTGCATTTGACTCATTGAAATCGGGTGGTACAATGCCGACGGTGGTAAACGGAGCAAATGAAGTTGCTGTTGAATTGTTTCTCGAAAAAAAGATTTTGTTTAATGATATACCAAGAATTATTGAGCAATCGATGAAAAATCATAAAACACTAAATTGTCCCGATATAAATGATATACTGGAAGCGGATGATTGGGCAAGAAAGATGGCAAAAGAGTGGTACGATAAAAAAAGATAGGCGGAGATTAATATGTGGCTCGTTTTTTCAATTATTATTTTTAATTTTATTATTATTATCCATGAACTGGGACATTTCATTGTGGCAAAACGCTTTGGAATAAAGGTTTTAGAGTTCTCATTGTTTTTTGGACCAAAAATTTTCAGTTTTACAAGAGGAGATACGACATATTCCTTAAGGATGATACCGATTCTTGCCTATGTCAAATTAGAGGGTGAGGAAGTTGATGTCAACAATGAAGATTCATTCAGCAATAAACCTCTCTGGAAGAGGGCTTTAGTTATATTTTCGGGACCTGCCTCAAATATTTTAACTGCACTGATTATTTATATGATTATTTTTACAATTGTAGGTTATGGAACAACGAAGATAAGCCAAGTTGTCGAGAATTCTCCCGCATATAATGCAGGAATTACTGCAGGCGATAAATTATTGAGTTACGACGGAAATAATATATACCAGCCGATGGATGCATTTCTTTTCATGTACTCCACGAAAGGTAAAGCGGCAGAAATCGAGTTTTTGCACAACGGACAAAAAAAGAGCGGAACTATTAAACCGAAAGTTATTATTGGAGATAGATATTTAATAGGTTTTTATTCAAGCGATGCAAGTGGAGAAAATTCGAATGTAATTGAAGGGTTTACCGAAAATTCTCCTGCACTTAGTTCAGGGCTTAAACTGGGAGATGAAATCATCAATATTGATAATAGCAGGATTTCGTCATATAGCGATATTTCGAAAATCATGGCTAATAACAATGGAGAGCAAATCCGTGTGACTGTTTTAAGGAAAAACGAAAACAAACCCGGAAGCACAACAAAAACCGTAAATATTAAGCCTATCAACAATCATGCAGATGATCAATATGATATGGGGCTTGGATTTGCTTCAGAGAAGGGTAATTTCATTAACTCAATCGGGCAGTCTTTCGTAAATACTTATGATATGACAAGAATAGGTGTTTATTCAATAGTTTGGCTTATTCAGGGAAAAGTTCCGCCAAAGGATTTGGCAGGTCCTGTAGGAACTGTTGCCATGATGAGCGATGTTGCAAATCAGGGGGAGAGCCTTGCAGATAAGTTAATAGGCCTTCTTAGCATGGCGGCACTCGTCAGTATCGGTCTCGGGGTTGCAAATCTTTTGCCTATTCCGGTTGCAGATGGCGGCAAACTCTTTTTGTATGCAATCGAAGCAATCAGGAGAAAACCAATTTCGAAGGAAAAAGAAGCTGCCATCAATATGGTTGGATTTTTCCTCATAATGCTGCTGTTTGTTTTTGTCATGTACAATGATATTGCGAGGTTGATTTCAGGTGGATGATTTTAAAAGAATGAAAACAAAGAAAATAGCTGTCGGGAACATATTTATAGGCGGTGGTTCACCGATAACAGTTCAATCTATGACGAATACCGATACAAGGGATGTCAAGAACACCGTAAAACAGATAAAAATGCTTGAGGAAGCGGGCTGTGAAATTATTAGGGTTGCAGTACCTGATATTGAAGCGGCCGAAGCAATTAAAAAAATAAAAAAATCTATCTCGATTCCACTTGTTGCTGATATTCATTTTGATTACAGGCTCGCAATTCAGAGCATTATGAATGGTGCGGACAAAATAAGAATAAATCCCGGTAACATTGGTGGAGCGGACAGAGTTAAGAGTGTCATAGCGGAAGCTAAGGATAGGAATATTACAATAAGAATAGGAGTGAATTCGGGCTCGCTTGAGAAAAATATTCTAAAAAGATATAACGGCGTAACTCCTGAGGGAATGGTCGAAAGCGCACTTAACAATATGAAAATACTGGAAGCACAGAAATTTACGAATACTGTCGTTTCTCTTAAAACCTCGAATGTCTTAATGACTATCAATTCATATCGATTAATGTCGCAAAAGTCTGATTACCCGCTGCATATAGGTGTTACTGAGGCCGGAACCGTTAAGAAAGGAACTGTGAAGTCATCTGTAGGTATTGGCTGTTTGCTTGCAGAGGGAATTGGCGACACAATAAGAGTTTCATTAACCGGCGATCCGATTGAGGAAGTTATTACCGGTAAAGAGATTTTGAAGGCACTGGGACTCAAAAATGAAGGAATTGAATTTATATCTTGTCCAACATGCGGAAGGTGCAGGATTAATCTTGTTGAAATCGCCGAAGAAGCTGAAAAAAGACTTGCCCATATCAAAACAAATATTAAGGTTGCTATTATGGGCTGTGCTGTGAACGGTCCGGGAGAAGCAATTGAAGCAGATATTGGCTTAGCCGGCGGAGATAAAGAAGTACTGTTGTTTAAAAAAGGAGTTATTTTAGAAAAAATAAAAGAGGAAAATGCTGTTGATGTTTTAGTGGAAGAAATCGAGAAGATGAACCGGTAAAAAAATAGTTATTGGAGGAAACACTTGTGGAAGAGGAGCCTTTAGTTGATCAAAAATTTGCAGATGTTTTTCCGGGGATCTCAAATGAAGAAAAAGAGATATTTAAACACGTAGAAATTTCGAATATAAATGTTTATAGGAAGTCAAAAAGGATGCAAATAAACATCCTGTCGAAAGAATTCATTTCACCCGATAAAATAAAAAAACTGGAGATTAATTGTGCAAAACTTTTAGGATTTGATGGAATTCAGATTAATCCCAAATTTGATGTTTCATTGTCTCTGGAAAAAAAGATTTTAGGATACTGGAAATGGATTTTGGACAGAGTATACTCTAAAGTTGCCTTAACTCGTGGAATATTGGACGGTTCGAGCTTTGTGCTAAAGGATAAACTGCTGTCAGTTAATTTGAGAACAACAGGGAAAGATATCTTAAAATCTCAGTCTGTAAATGTTTTGATAGAAGAGTCAATAAACGATTTGTTTTCTGAGGATGTCAAGGTTTCGTTTACTGACAAAATTGAAGAGGACTATGACAAAGAAAGATATATGAGAAAAAAGGCGGACGAGGAAGTATTGCACGTGGAGAAATCAATATCAGATGAAAGCAAATCAAAAAGCAAGAACAAAAATGATAAAGACGTTAAGTTAGGTATTTCTGAATTTAAAGTAGTTTTAGGGAAGAAATTTGATGATAGTTCAATGGATATATCGCGTGTTGACTCCGAATCCGGGAAAGTTTGTATTCAGGGAGATGTATTCAAAACAGAATTTAGGGAAATCAGGGGAGGAAGAATATTATCCACCTTTGAAATAACCGACTACACAGGATCAATTACAGCAAAACAATTTGTGGAAAAAAGCAAAATCAATTATATGATGGACAGGATCAAAATCGGTACTTTTGTGAAAGTACGCGGTGAAGTGCAATACGATAAATATTTGAAGGATTCCATTCTTATGGCAACAGATATTTTGGAATGCGGAAAAGAAACAGTACAGGACAATGCTGAGGGAAAAAGGGTTGAACTTCATTTACATACCCAGATGAGTGCAATGGATGCTGTTACTTCTGTAACAGACCTTGTTGAGCGTGCTGCTATGTGGGGACATAAAGCGGTAGCCATAACTGATCATGGTGTTGTACAGGCATTTCCGGACGCATATGAAGCAGCAAAAAAAAGCAATATAAAAATTATTTACGGTGTGGAATGTTATCTTTTGGATGATAAGTTGCCGACAGTATATAACGCAAATAAATACAGATTAGACGAAGAATTCGTTATCGTTGATATCGAAACCACGGGACTTAATGCTGAAAATGACAGAATCACAGAAATTGGTGCTGTCAAAATTAAAAATGGAAAAATACTTGATTCTTTTTGCTCTTTTGTGAATCCCGAAATTCCAATCCCGAGCTTTATCGTCAAACTGACCGGAATTACCGATGAAATGGTTAAAGATGCTCCAAAAGTCAGCGAAGTTTTGAAAGATTTGCTTAAATTTATTGACGGTGATGTGATCGTAGCGCATAATGCCCCATTTGATATGGGCTTTTTAAAGGTAAATGCGGGAAAAATCGGCAAAAGAATTATCAATCCTGTTATTGACACACTTCAGCTAGCCAGAAACCTGATTCCGGAATTGAAAAAATATAAACTCGGAGAAATTGCGAAATATCTTAATGTTGAGATAGAATCGCAGCACAGGGCACTCGGAGATTCAATGACGACTGCCAAAGTATTTGCAAAGTTTATAGAAACACTTTCCCAAAGAGGAGCAGTGACGATTGAAGACATTGAAAATGAATGCAGTGCAAGCATTGATTATAAAAATGCCGCTGCGTATCATGCTATTATCCTTGTAAAAAACTATACAGGGTTAAAAAATCTATACAAAATAATTTCAGAATCGCATATGACATATTTCTATAAAAAACCAAGGGTTCCCAAAGATTTGTATATGAAATTCAGGGAAGGTCTGATCATCGGAACTGCATGCGAAGCGGGTGAGTTGTTCCAGGCAATAAAAAACAAAGCAACTGAATCGGATATCATGAAAATTGTCAGATTTTACGACTATCTTGAAATCCAGCCGTTGGCAAACAACGAATTTCTAATAAACGGCGGAGAAATTGAAAGCAGAGAAGCACTTATAAAAATAAATAAAAAAATCGTAAGGCTCGGAGAGAAATCGAAGAAGCCTGTAGTTGCAACCTGTGATGTGCATTTTATGGATAAGAGGGATGAGGTTTTCAGACGAATACTTATGAGCGGACAAGGATTTTTGGATGCTGATAACCAGGCACCTCTTTATTTCAGAACAACAGAAGAAATGTTAGCGGAGTTCACTTATTTGGGAGAGGAAAAAGCCAAGGAAGTTGTTATTTACAATACAAATGTAATCGCCGACAGCATTGAAGAACTGAAACCGATACCTGATGGTACTTTCCCGCCCAAAATTGAAAGTGCTGAGGAAGAAATTATCGAGCTCACTTACAAGCGCGCAAAAGAGATTTATGGCGAAAAATTGCCGGAAATCGTTGCAAAGAGAATAAAAAAAGAGCTTGATTCGATTATTAAAAATGGATTTTCGGTAATGTATATCGCATCACAGAAGATTGTCGCAAAAACGATTGAAGACAGTTATTTAGTCTGTTCAAGGGGTTCTGTGGGTTCATCGCTTATTGCGTTTATGCTTGGAATTACAGAAGTAAATGCTTTGGAACCGCACTATATGTGTAAAAAATGTAACTACACCGAATTTATATTGGATGGAAGTTTCGATTGCGGATTTGATCTTCCCGATAAAAAATGTCCGAATTGCAGCGCCGAGCTTAAAAAAGACGGTTATGACATACCTTTTGAAACATTTCTGGGATTTGACGGAGACAAGGAACCTGATATAGATCTGAATTTTTCCGGAGAATATCAGAGTACAGCTCATAAATACACTGAAGAGTTGTTTGGCAAGGGAAACGTGTTTAGAGCCGGAACGATTTCAACACTTCAGGATAAAACGGCATATGGTTTTGTGAAGGGATATTTCGAAAAAAGAGACGTTGTGAACTCAAACGCTGAGATAAACAGGCTGGTATTAGGGTGCAGCGGGATAAAGAAAACAACAGGACAACATCCCGGAGGAGTAATGATAGTTCCCGAGGATCAGGATATATATAATTTCACTCCAATACAACGACCTGCTAACGACATGACGTCAGATACAATTATTACTCATTTCGATTATCATTCAATCAGCGGAAGACTTTTAAAACTTGATATTCTCGGACATGACGATCCGACTATACTCAGAATGCTCCAAAATCTAACCGGAGTTGATGTAAACGATATCCCCATCGGTGATAAAAAAACAATGACCATTTTTAACAGCACAGAAGCATTGGGTATTAAGCCTACAGACATTAACAGCAAGATAGGAACCTTCGGGGTGCCGGAATTCGGTACTAAACTGGCAAGACAACTGCTTCTTGAAACAATGCCCGAGACCATTTCCGAACTTGTGAAAATCTCCGGGTTGTCTCATGGAACCGATGTTTGGTTAAATAATGCCCAATTAATAATAAAGAATCAAATCGCAACTCTTTCCGAAGCTATCTGCTGCAGGGACGATATCATGCAGTTCCTTACCCATAAAGGATTGGCTCCTATTATTGCGTTTAAAATAATGGAGGATGTCAGAAAAAATAAAGGTTTAAAGGAAGAATACGAAGAAAATATGCTTGATAATAAAATCCCGCTTTGGTACATTGATTCCTGCAAAAAAATCAAGTATCTGTTCCCAAAGGCTCATGCTGCGGCGTATGTAATGACGGCGTTTAGAATCGCATGGTTTAAAGTTTATTATCCCGAGGCGTTTTATGCGGCATATTTTACTGTCAGGGCCGATGATTTCGATGCTGATATCATGATACACGGTGCAGACAAGATTAAGCTTATGATTAAGCAAATTGTTAACAAGGGAAACGATGTTACAGCAAAGGAAAAAAGTGTACTGAAGATACTTGAGGTAATAAATGAAATGAATTCAAGAAGGATAAAATTCATGCCGGTTGACCTATATAAATCCGATGCCGTCAAGTTCCTGATTACCGAAAATGGTATCCTTCCGCCTCTTATATCGCTTCAGGGTTTGGGAATAAACGCTGCGAAGA
This sequence comes from Clostridia bacterium, assembly GCA_041662985.1. Classification (GTDB taxonomy): domain Bacteria; phylum Bacillota; class Clostridia; order Acetivibrionales; family JBAZRJ01; genus JBAZRJ01. The sequence goes on along the minus strand of JBAZRJ010000007.1, from coordinate 45,029 downwards.
GCATTGTCAATGTTCGTTCAGGCACAAAGTTTTCGGCAATCGATGAATTTAGAATAAAGACCAAGGTTACAAAGACGGTTATAGATATTCTGAAAAAGCACGGATGTTTGGAAGGCATGCATGACAGCAATCAGATGAGTTTTTTTTAAAGCAAGCGGACATTTTATATTGCAATTTAGTTATGATCTTCCTATGGTATAAAATTATTGCTTATTTTAATTAATCGTGTTATAATAACTACGGACTAAATGTATAGAATTTTCTTAGAAAGAGTGGGTCATTCCCGCTCTTTCGTATTATGACGGAGGGTTTTATGGCTAAGAAAAAAATCGAGGATATATGCAGGGAGTTAGTTCTGCCTGTTATTGAGGCAAACAAATTCGAACTTGTTGATATTGAATTTGTAAAAGAAGGCGGACACTCATACTTGCGTGTATACATGGATAAAGACGGCGGTATAACAATAGATGACTGCGTTATGGTGAGTGAAGAATTAAGCAAAAAGCTGGACGAGGCAGATCCGATTAGCGAAAGTTATTCTTTGGAGGTATCATCCAAGGGTGTGGAAAGGCCTTTGAAAACCGAAAAGGATTTTATACGAAGTGAAGGTGAAGAGGTCGAAGTTAAACTTTTTGAACCGATTGGCGGAAAGAAGATTTTTAAAGGTAATTTGGTTGGAGTGGCAGAAAATGAAGTGATTATCAGTGAATCAGATAAAAATATTATGAAATTCAACAGAGATAAAGTGGTTTATGTTAAGAGGGTATTAAAATTTTAAGAGACAATCAAGGAGGTAGTGATAGCGATGAGCGCAGAATTATTGCATGCGTTAGAACAATTGGAAATTGAAAAAGGCGTAAATAAGGAGGTCCTGATAGAAGCTATTGAGGCAGCTCTTATTTCTGCATATAAAAGAAATTTTAATTCAATCCAGAATGTCAGGATTGATTTTGATCGCGAAACAGGAGATTTTAAGGTATTTGCAATAAAAAGAGTAGCGGAAAGTCCTGAAAATGACATGCTGGAGATTAATCTTGCAGATGCGAGAAAAATCAGTAAGAAATTTGAGGAAGACGATATAGTTGAAGTTGAGGTTACGCCTAGAAAATTCGGGAGAATAGCTGCTCAGACAGCAAAACAGGTAGTTGTCCAAAGAATCAGAGAGGCTGAACGCGGAATAATCTTCGAAGAATTTTTTAATAAGGAAGGCGACATAGTTACCGGAATTGTACAAAGAGCAGAGAGAAAGAATGTAATAATTGATTTGGGCAAAACCGAAGCGATTTTAGCTCCTTCCGAACAGACTCCGGGTGAAACATATAATTTTAACTCAAGATTAAAGACATATATACTTGAGGTTAAGAAAACGACAAAGGGTCCTCAGATAATGGTTTCGAGGACACATCCCGGGTTGGTTAAGAGACTCTTTGAACTTGAAGTTCCGGAAATTCATGACGGGATAGTCGAAATAAAAAATATTTCGAGAGAGCCGGGTTCAAGAACAAAAATGGCGGTATTTTCAAAGGAAAGCAATGTTGATCCTGTAGGTGCATGTGTTGGACAAAAGGGAACAAGGGTCCAGTCAATTGTTGATGAGTTGAGAAATGAAAAGATTGACATAATTAAGTGGAGCGGTATCCCTGAAGAATTCATCTCAAGCAGTTTAAGCCCTGCAAAGGTAATCAGAGTTGATATAGACGAGGAAGAAAAGTCCGCAAAGGTTACAGTTCCTGACTATCAGCTTTCTCTTGCAATCGGAAAAGAAGGTCAGAATGCAAGACTTGCAGCTAAATTGACAGGATGGAAGATTGATATAAAGAGCGAATCACAGCTTCGTGAACATATTGAGAAGCAATTATTGAACTATGACGGTAATTTTGTGGATGATGAAAACTATGACGACGAAGAATATGATGAAGATTTCGACAGCGAAAATGAAGTTGTTGCAGAAACAGAAGAAATAAAGCCAAAGAAGAAGACCGCGAAAAAACCTGCAACAAAAAAAGCAGCGGCAAAGAAACCTGCGGCAGCAAAAAAATCTGCGGCAGCGAAAAAAACCGCGACAGCAAAGAAGCCTGCGGCAGAAAAAAAACCTGCGAAAGCAAAAAAACCTGCGGCAGCGAAAAAACCCGCGGCAGCAAAGAAACCTGCGGCAGCAAAGAAACCCGCGGCAGTAAAGAAACCTGCGGCAGCAAAGAAGCCTGCGGCAGCAAAGAAGCCTGCGGCAGCAAAGAAGCCTGCGGCAGCAAAAACAACTAAAGCAGTCAAAACCGAAAAGGCCGCAAAGAAAACAAAAAAGACTGAATAAGACAGAAAGAGTGATTTCGAAGATATAATTAGGATGGTGCTTTATTTTGAAACAAAAAAAAATTCCGTTAAGAATGTGTATCGGTTGTCAGGAAATGAAACCGAAGAAAGAATTAATGAGAATTGTAAAAAACAAAGACAATGAAGTGAGCGTTGATTTTACGGGTAAAAAGCCCGGAAGAGGCGCATACTTATGTATAGAAAAGACCTGCATCGAAAAAGCAAAAAAGACTAAGAGGCTTGAAAGAGTATTTGAATCGAAAATTAACGATGAGGTCTATTTGGAAATTGAGAAGCAAACGGAGATTATGAATGGATGAAAAAATTTACACTTTCATAGGACTTGCGCAAAAAGCCGGAAGATTATTTTCCGGGGAAGAACTGTGTGAAAGAGCTTTAAAAAAGAACAAGGTCAAAGTTCTGATAGTAACGGAAGATGCATCAGACAACACAAAGAAGAAGTTTTCAGATATGTGCAGCTACCGTTCGGTTGAACTAAGGTATTTCGGGCAAAAAGAAATACTCGGGAGGTATATAGGAAAAGAGATAAGAGCGGTTGTTGGAATATCTGATATCGGATTTACAAAAAAATTACTTGAATTACTGGAAAGTCGCGGGTTACAAAACGGGGGTGCAAAGATTGGATAAACACAGGGTATATGAATTATCAAAAGAATTAAATACAACAAGCAAAAGGCTTATGGAAAAACTTGCAGAGATTAATATTGTTGTTAAAAATCACATGAGTTTGCTTAATGATGATGAATTAAGTGCTTTATATGATCATATAGGCGTTATTAAGCATGAGGAAAAGAAGGAAGAGCCGGGAGAGAAGATAACACCTGTTACTCCGCCGGTAAAACCGGAAGTGCCGAAAGAAATAAAGAAGGGTCCAAGGATTATTCGAACAACAAAAGTTGTTATTGAGACCACAAAAAACGACGATGATTATATTAGAAGTACTCCAAACAGTAATACATGGGGAAATCAAAGAAAAGAACAATACAATGGCAACCGTGATGTGAGGAAGTCAGACTACATTAAACCGGCAGACAATAATTCGGGACTTATGACCGGATACACAAGGAACACAGGGTTTGACTACGGCAAAGATAAAACTAAAAATAGCGGTAAAGGAGAATTAAAGAGAGAACCTTCCGTTAAGATTGAAAAGTCAGTAATGACCGAAGTTACAGATAAGACAGAAACAACTGAAAAGATTGATGTTGCAGAAAAGATTATTGTTGATAAAAAAGATGAGATAGTTAAAGTTGATGAAATAAATAAGAAATCAACTGAGATAGATGCAGAAACTGAAGTAAAACAGAATAAAAATGTTTTAAAAGAAACTAAGCAAAAAACAACAGAAGTTGATTCAGCAGAAGAAAAACCAACAGCAAAACCGATTAATAAGACTCAGGAAGTTGGACATAACGAAGTAAAGAGTGTTTCACCGCAGATTGAAAAAACACAGCCGGAAAAACCGCAAAGTACAGGATATAACAGACCTCAGGGTGAAAGACCTCAAGGCACGGGATACAACAGACCTCTTGGAGACAGACCTCAAGGAGCCGGCTATAACAGAACTCAACAAGGGACAAGACCACAGGGGACAAGACCTCAAAGCACAGGTTACAATGCAAGACCTGCCGGTGACAGGCCACAGGGCACAGGATACAGCAGACCTGACGGTGGCAGACCGCAGGGCACAGGATATAACAGACCCGCAGGTGACAGGCCGCAGGGAACAGGATATAACAGACCCGCAGGTGACAGGCCGCAGGGAACAGGATATAACAGACCTGCCGGTAACAGACCACAGGGCACGGGATATAACAGACCGCAAGGTTCAAGACCTCAAGGTACAGGATATAACAAACCGCAGGGTGGCTTCAGATCTCAAAATGATCGTAATGCGGGAGGAAGATCGCTTGATATACCAAAACCTGAAATTTCTGATACTCAGAAAGACATGCTTAATTCACGAAGCGGCGAAGTCAGACGTGAATTCCAGGTTAAGGATGTTGACAGAGATATTAAAAGAGAACAAAAAAGAGAAGCACCGAAGGGTCTGCCAACTGAAAGATCACAAAAATACAAGCCTCAAAGTGTCATATTAAACGAAAAAAAAGGTGTCTCCGAGATACTGTCGGAAGATTTTATGCTTCAGGAATTCTATACCGATAATACTGGCAGAAGAAGACGTGTTATTAAGGGTAAAAAGGATGCCAGAAGTCGTTCGACACCTAAATATATACCGCCAAGAGCTATTTTAAAATCAATAATTGTTCCGGAATATCTTACTGTTAAAGATTTGGCGGAGACATTAAAGAAGACCTCAACTGAGGTTATTAAAAAGTTAATGGAAATGGGTATGCTCGTTACGTTAAATCAGGAAATCGATTATGACACAGCTGCATTAATCGCAGACGAATTTGGAATTAAAGCTGAAAAAGCCATTGAGATTAAAGAAGAAGACATTCTTTTTGATGATACGGAAGAAGATACAAAAAATGCTGTGACAAGACCTCCTGTTGTAGTTGTAATGGGACATGTCGATCATGGAAAAACATCGCTTTTAGATGCCATCAGAGAGACAAATGTAATCGAAAGTGAATCGGGAGGAATTACTCAGCACATTGGAGCATACACAATAAAAATAAAAGACAGAAATATTACATTTTTGGATACTCCGGGACACGAAGCGTTTACTGCTATGAGAGCAAGAGGAGCACAGGTTACTGACATTGCAATACTTGTTGTTGCAGCAGATGACGGAGTTATGCCTCAAACGATAGAAGCTATAAATCATGCCAAAGCTGCAAAAGTTGCAATAATAGTTGCAGTAAATAAAATTGATAAGCCCGGAGCAAATCCGGATAAGGTAAAACAGGAACTTACCGAATATGGTCTTGTCGCTGAAGAATGGGGCGGGGAAGCTATATTTGTGAATGTGTCGGCAAAACAAAGAACAAATATTGATCATTTACTTGAAATGGTTTTATTGTCGGCAGACATACTTGAATTGAAAGCTGACCCAAAGAAACAGGCAAAGGGAACGGTTATAGAGGCTAAGCTTGATAAAGGAAGAGGACCTGTTGCAACCGTGCTGGTTCAAAGAGGAACACTGAAATTAAGTGATTCTGTTGTAACGGGAACAACTGTCGGAAGAATAAGAGCAATGCTTGATGATAAAGGACATAAGGTTAAAAAAGCGGGACCGTCAACTCCTGTTGAAATAGTCGGATTGCCTGAGGTTCCGGAAGCGGGAGAAATATTCTATGCCATTGATGATGAAAAAGTTGCAAAACAGCTCGCTGAGAAGAGAAAACTTAAAATTAGAGAAAGCAACCTCAATTCAAATTCGAAAATATCTCTTGAGGACCTGTACAGCCAGATTATAGAGGGAAAAGTCAAAGACTTGAATTTAGTTGTTAAAGCAGATGTTCAAGGATCGGTGGAAGCATTGAAACAATCGCTCGAAAATCTCACAAACAGTGAGGTCAGGGTGAATATAATTCATAGCGGAGTCGGAGCAATTACAGAATCGGATGTTACGCTTGCATCTGTATCAAATGCAGTAATTATTGGATTTAATGTAAGGCCGGGAGCAAACGTTATTGATGCTGCTGCAAATGCGGGTGTTGAAATGAAACTATACAAAGTTATATATAATGCGATAAATGATGTTCAGGCAGCAATGAATGGAATGCTGGAACCTACATATAAAGAGGTTATTCAGGGACATGCCGAAATAAGACAGATAATAAAAGTATCAAGCGTGGGGACTATCGGGGGAAGTTACGTTACAGACGGAAAGATAACGAAAAATTCCGATGTAAGAGTAGTAAGAGACGGCATTGTTGTACATGAGGGCAAACTGGATTCGCTTAAAAGATTCAAAGACGATGTCAAAGAAGTCCTGCAGGGATTTGAATGCGGAATTTCGCTTGAAAAGTTCAATGATATAAAAGAAGGCGATATAATAGAGTCCTACGTTATGGAAGAGGAAAAAAGATAGGTTGTTAAAAACGGAGTTGAGCCTTATGAATTTGTGGTTTTCGAAATTAATCCCAAATTATAATTTCAACTCCTTATTTTTTAAGGAGAAAAGACATGAAAGACAGAACAAACAGAATTGCCGAAGAAATGAAAAAAGAAATAAGCAACATTATTCAGAACGATATTAAGGACCCAAGGCTTCCGAAACTTGTAAGCATAATGGCAGTCAATGTGACACGTGACCTGAGATATGCAAAGGTTTTTGTGAGCGTTCTTGGTAGTGAAGAAGAAAAGAAGGAAGCTTTAAAGGGTTTGAAAAGTGCAGCAGGATTTATAAGGCGTGAAGTCGGACATAGAATGGACATAAGATACTCACCCGAACTTTTATTTGAAATTGACAGTTCGATAGAACGCGGAGCTTATATGTCAAAACTTATTAATGACACAATGCAAAAAGACAATTTGATTTCGAATGCCGGCAACGGAGGGGAAAAGGATGATGATAAATAGAATTATCGAAGAGATTAAGAAGGCAAAAAGAATCGCTATTCTGCCACATGTTTCAGCTGACGGAGATTCAATCGGCTCGAGTATTGCACTGTCTCTTGCGATAAATAAATCAGGAAAAGAATCGAAAATCTTTACTGAAGAGGAAATTGCGCAAAACTATTCTTTCCTTGAGGGTGCAAAAGACATTGAAGTGTATATAAAAAAACCTGCTCAAAATTACGATTTGGTTATCACTATTGATTGCGGAGATATAGAAAGACTTGGATCAAGATGTGAAATTTTTAAAAACACCAATAATACTGTGAACATTGATCATCATCCGACAAATACTGAATTTGCTTTTATCAATTATGTGCAGACGAATGCTGCAGCCGCCGGAGAAATTATATATCAAATAATTAAACTTATGGGTATTGAATTTGACAAAGATATTTCCGAGTCGCTATACGTAGCTATTGCAAGTGATACAGGTGGGTTTAGATTTAGCAATACAACCTCTGTGACACATCAAATTGCCAGTGATTTATTAAATAATGGAATCAATGTTGCAGATATTTCACACACTATTTTTGATACAATCACTCTTGAAAAAGCAAAACTCATTGCTGTGGCAATTAATTCGATAGAAATTTTCAAAAAAGGTAAAGTTGCATTTATTACAATAAACAAAGATGTTTTTGAATCCACAGGTGCTCTTGATGAGGATACCGAAGGTATTGTCAACATAGGTAGAAATATTGATGGAGTTGAAGTTTCGGTACTGTTTAGACAGCTCAATAATAATGAAACAAAGCTGAACATGAGATCAAAATCATATTTGGATGTTTCGGTTATAGCAAGTCTTTACAAGGGCGGCGGTCATAAAAGAGCTGCGGGTGCAACGGTTACTAAGCCGATTGATGAATTAAAGAAAATGGTTTTAAAAGATATCGAAGAAATGCTTTAAAATCTTGTTTTGGTAAAGGTGCCTGATTTTATGGATGGTATTCTGAATATATTAAAACCTCCGGGAATGACCTCTTTTGATGTGGTTGCGTATCTGAGAGGGGTTTTAAAGACAAGGAAAATAGGACACACCGGTACTCTCGACCCTGAAGCGGTTGGCGTGCTGCCCGTGTGCATTGGAAATGCAACCAAGGCCATTGAATTCATGACCGACAAAGATAAAACTTATATTGCAGAAATAACATTGGGGATAGAAACTGATACTCAGGATGCAACCGGAAATATTATTTCAACTAAAGATGTTAATGTGGAAAGATGCAGATTCGAAAGTGTATTAAAGACATTTGAAGGAAAAATCAATCAAATTCCGCCGATGTATTCAGCCGTGAAAATTAACGGCAGAAAACTTTACGAACTTGCGCGCGAAGGCAAAACAGTTGAAAGAAAGCCTCGCGAAGTGAACGTTTATTCTTTGAAATGTATAGGGCAAAGGTCAAACGTTAAATATTTAATGGAAATAAAATGTTCAAAAGGAACCTACATCAGAACACTTTGCGCAGATATAGGAAATGAGCTTTCGTGCGGCGCGCATATGTCGTTTCTGGTCAGAACCAATGCGGGACCTTTTGATATAGGATCATCGATAAGACTCTCGGAAATCAGAGAATTATCGGATTCGGAGAAAATTAATGAGAGATTGATAAGTGTTGAAAAGGTTTTTGAAGACTTAAAAAGTATCATTCTGGATTCGGATGACACGAAAAAATATTTAAACGGAGTTACGGTTAACGTAACTGAAAAGCCTGTAGGCAATGAACTTGTGAGAGTATATGCAAGTGAGCGTGGTTTTATTGCGCTTGGCGGGTTATTCGAGAGCAATGGAGAATATAAACTGAAGTCCGGAAAATTATTTTTACAAAGCATTCAATGATTTTTTAAGAACGAGGAAAGATCAAAATGGAAATTATATATCATAAAAAAAATGATAAGACAATTACAGATTGTACGGGTGTGGGACTGGGGAACTTTGACGGTCTGCACATTGGACATATGTCTTTGATTAATACTTTGATAAGAGTATCAAAGCTCGGTGGATTAAAGTCATTGGTATATACTTTTACAAAACATCCCGAGAATATTTTACGAAAGAAACTCTTTACACCGCTTTTAACAACTAAAAACAAAAAGATTGAACTTCTGGGGGAAACATCTCTGGATTACCTTTATTTCGATGAATTTGATGAGAAGCTTTCGAGGATGCAACCCGAAGACTTCGTTAAAAAAATTCTTGTTGACAAACTTAAAATGAAGCTTGCCGTAGCCGGTTTGGATTATAGATTTGGTTACAAAGGGCAGGGAGATATAAAATATCTGAAAGAACTTGGGGAAAAGTATGATTTTAAAGTTGTTGCAATTCATCAGATAAAAACAAACAACGAAATTGCAAGCAGTTCAAAAATACGAAATTATATAGCAAGAGGCGAAATGGAGAAGGTCTTCGAAATGCTTGGAAGACACTATTCTATAACAGCTGAGGTTATAAACGGCAGGAGAATCGGAAACACTATTGGTTTTCCGACAGCGAATATCGAGCCTGAAGATTACCTGATATTGCCTAAACGGGGAGTTTACCTCACAAAAACGTTGTTAGACGATAAACTTTACAGCAGCATAACCAACATTGGATTCAATCCGACATTTGAAGAAGGAAAAAAAATAAGTGTGGAAACTCATATAATTGATTTCAAACAGGAAATATACGGCAAAATCATTGAAGTGTTTTTTATCGCAAAAATAAGAGATGAAAAAAAATTTGATTCCGTAAATGAATTGAAGACCCAGATAAAATCAGATATGAAGGAAGCAAGGGAGTATTTTAATTTAGATGAAGATTAACGGATATTGCATTGAAATAACCGGAATTGTCCAAGGTGTCGGTTTTAGACCCTTTGTGTTTAAACTTGCAAAATCCATGAATATAAACGGATATGTAATGAACAAAGGCGACAGAGTTGAAATTTTTGCCGAATGCACCTCTCTGCAATTGGATGATTTCATTAAAAAAATTAATTCCGACGCTCCGATTTTATCGGAGATTTCTGGTATTGCCGTCAAAGATTCCATAATTAAGGGTTGTGCAGATTTTTCAATAGAAGACAGCAGTCAGGGAAATCGCAGCAATATATTCATTTCTCCCGATATTTCAACCTGTGTAGATTGTAAAAAAGAATTGTCCGACCCGAGTAATCTAAGGTACAGATATCCATTTATCAATTGTACGAATTGCGGTCCCAGATTTTCGATAATCGAAGATATTCCGTACGACAGGAAAAATACTACAATGAGCGTCTTTAAAATGTGTGAGGAATGTGAGGCCGATTACAGAAACAGCTACAACAGAAGGTATCACGCACAGCCCACTGCATGTAAGAACTGCGGGCCGAAACTGATTTTCTTTGAATCAAAACAGGAAAATCCGGAAGCCCATAAGAATATAAAAGATGACAAAACAAACAAATCAAACAAATCAAACAAATCAAACAAATCAAACGCTCCTAACCTTTTTGAGGAAGATGCTTTAGCTTGTGCATGTCGGATGCTGCTTGACGGTAAAATTGTTGCTATTAAAGGATTGGGCGGTTTTCATCTTGCTTGTTCGGCTGAGGATAAGGAAGCAGTATTGAGATTAAGGAAAAGGAAAAAAAGAGACGGAAAACCATTTGCGATAATGGTTAAAGATACCGAAACAGCAAAAAGATATTGCATTATAAGTGAGTTTGAAAAGTCACTTTTGGAATCAAACAGAAGTCCGATAGTTTTGCTTGAAAAACACGGGGATTGCGATTTGCCGGCTGAAATAGCAGAAAAAAACAATTATCTGGGGATTATGCTTCCTAACACGCCTCTCCAGACAATGATTTTTGACGTGCTCTCAAAGACCGGGAAGCCGATAAGCGCTCTGATTATGACAAGCGGCAATATAAGCGACGAGCCGATTTGCTTCAAGGATAAAGAAGCGGTTTTAAGGCTAAGCGGCATTGCAGACGGATTTCTTACAAATGACAGGGAAATCCACATAAGAATCGATGACTCGGTAACAAGAGCGTTCAAGGATAAGGAATTTATTATCAGACGTGCAAGAGGCTATGTCCCGTTACCTTTGACATGTGAAAGAGCAATCGGACTAAGTGTACCCATTAAAATTCCGGCTGTTCTTGCCTGCGGTGGGGAGCAAAAGAATACCTTCTGCATGAATAAGAATGCCGAATTTTATATAAGCCATCATATTGGAGATCTGGAGAACCTTGAAACACTCAAGTCGTTTGAAGAAGGAATAAAACATTTCTCAAATATGTTCAATATCAGCATTGATATTTTGGCGCACGACCTTCATCCTGATTATCTTTCCACAAAGTATGCAAAGAATTACGGGTTCGGTCCGGAAAAATTAATTCCGATACAACACCACCATGCTCATATTGCATCGTGTATGGCAGATAATAATATTGACGGCGATGTTATCGGAGTCGCATTTGACGGAACAGGTCTGGGCGAGGACGGTAAAATATGGGGCGGAGAATTTTTTGTCGGAGGATACAATGATTTTAAGAGAGCCGGGCATCTTGAATATGTCGGAATGCCGGGTGGAGAAGCTGCAATTAAAGAACCGTGGAGAATGGCAGAAAGCTATTTATACCATTTAAAACAAAACGGAATTGATTCGGACTATAAAAAAGACGGAAGCGAAATGCTGAAAAACGTGAAAAATATCGATCGTGAAATGATTTTGCATATGCTTTCAAATAAAATCAATACCCCGCTGACTTCAAGTATGGGAAGACTGTTTGATGCGGTTGCGGGTCTGATTGGATTTGTCGGAGAAATAACTTATGAAGGGCAGGCAGCAATAGAACTTGAGTATATGGCCGAAAAAAATATCGAAACATCATATGCGTTTGAACTAAAAGATACAGACGGTGAATTTAATATTTGCGTAAATGAAACAATAAAAGGTATAATTGATGATGTTGAAAACGATGTTTCAAAGAGCGTTATATCGGCAAAATTTCACAACACCGTTTCTGATATAATATACAGGTGTTGTCTGAAAATACGCAAAGATACAGGATTAAAAAGAGTTGCATTAAGCGGCGGCGTTTTTCAAAATATGATTTTGCTCAAGCGGAGCATAGAAAAATTGAAGAGTGAAGATTTCGAAGTTTATATACACAGTCGCGTTCCGACAAATGACGGATGTATTTCACTGGGGCAAGCTGCGATTGCATTGAACCGAGCGAATGGCTGAAAATTAGAAATGGGAGTTGAGTTTATGTGTTTGGCTGTACCGGGTAAGGTGATTAAAATCAATGACAAAACATGTCTTGTAGATATTATGGGGGTTTCGACCGAAACATCCATAGATTTTTTGACTGATGTTAATATTGGGGATTATATTCTGATCCATGCAGGTTCTGCGATTGAAAAAATTGACCGGAAGGAAGCATTGGATACATTGAAAATATTTTCCGAATTGAAGGAAATTATGAATGGATAGCATAGAAGAGCTGTTTAGAAATTCTGATATCTCAAAAAAAATGGGTGAGATTTTGCGCTCATATAAAGGGAAGCAAGTAACCTTGATGGAAGTTTGCGGTACACATACAATGGCGATTCATAAATATGGAATAAAGAATCTCCTTCCAAGCAGCGTAAAGCTTGTTTCAGGCCCAGGCTGCCCAATATGTGTTACTCCGGGAAGCTTCGTGAGAACCGCGATTACATTGTCAAGAGATGAAGACGTAATAATTACTACATTCGGAGATATGATTAGGGTTCCTTGTGACGGAGAGTCGCTTCTTGATGAAAAATCCAAAGGCAGTGATATAAGAATAGTTTATTCACCTCTTGAATCGATAAAAATAGCTCAACAAGAAAAAAATAAAAGAGTTGTGTTTTTGTCGATTGGATTTGAAACGACAACGCCCGTTTGCGCTTTAACGGTTCTTAAGGCTGACGAGTTGCGGTTGAAAAACTTTTCAATGCTGACAGCAAATAAAACAATTCCGGATGTAATGGAAATTTTATCTGCAGATGAAAATCTCGGAATCGATGGATTTATCTATCCGGGACACGTCAGTGCAATAACGGGGAATTCATTATACAGAAAGATAGCGCAAAATTGCAGAATACCTGGTGTTGTAGCCGGTTTTGAGCCAATGGATATACTTCATGCAATAATCACACTGATAAGAATGATTAATAAAAATGAGGCTGATGTTATCAATGAGTACTCAAGGATTGTCAAAGAAGACGGAAATCAAATTGCCCGCAATATTGTAAATGAAGTATTTGAAGAATCTGATTCAGTGTGGAGGGGATTAGGGAATATACCGAACAGCGGTATGAAATTAAGACAAAAATATACTAAATATGATGCTCATGAGATTTTTGACGTAAAAGATGTCGATATCGATGAACCTGCAGGATGCCTCTGCGGAGATGTTTTGAAAGGAATAAAAATACCGCCGGATTGCCTGCTTTTCGGTAGGACATGCACTCCTGGAAGTCCTGTAGGGGCCTGCATGGTTTCTTCAGAGGGAACATGCTCGGCATATTACAAATACGGACAATAGTGGATTTTGATAAGGAAAGGTTTATGAATGGATAAAACAATTAGAATCGCGCATGGAAGCGGCGGAAAACTAACACATGAACTGATTGAAAGTGTTTTTAAAAAGCATTTTTCCAATAATTTTCTTATGCAGGGGAATGATTCGGCTATATTTAATGTCCCGAATAAAAAACTTGCATTTACAACAGATTCGTTTGTAATTACCCCTATATTTTTTAAAGGCGGAGACATCGGCAGGCTTTCAGTTTGCGGAACTGTGAACGACCTTGTTTCAGCAGGAGCAAAACCGCTGTTTTTAAGCTGCGGATTTATTATTGAAGAAGGCCTTTTGACATCGGATCTTGAGAAAATTGCAGAGTCATTGGGAAGAACAGCAACCGCTTGCGGGGTAAAAATTGTGACCGGCGACACAAAAGTTGTTCAGAAAGGTGCCTGCGACAAATTATTTATCAATACATCGGGAATCGGATCAATTATTGAAGGCGTTGAAGTTTCGGGTTCAAATGCAAGAGCCGGTGATGTCGTAATAATTAGCGGAGATATAGGCGATCACGGATGTTCGATTATGGTTGAAAGAGAAAAACTGAATATCAAAACAGAGCTTGAAAGCGATTGTGCTCCTTTAAATAGCATGATTGAAGGATTATTGGGAATAACAAAAAATATTCATGTGCTCAGGGACCCGACACGCGGGGGTGTTGCAACAACACTTAACGAAATAGCATTTCAAAGCAAAGTTGGAATCAAAATCATTGAGGAGAACCTGCACATAAAATCCCAGGTCAAAGGAATCTGCAGTATTCTTGGAATGGACCCTCTTTATATGGCAAACGAAGGTAAAATGATTATTATCGCGCCAAAAACAGAAGAGTCTTTGATTTTGTCAAAACTAAAAGAATATAGGGAAGGAATTGATTCTTTTACTGCGGGATATATCACGGAAGAACATCCCAAAAGGGTTGTAATGAATACAATTACAGGCGGCAGCAGAATAATTGATATGCTGACGGGCGATCAACTGCCGAGAATATGCTAAGGTACGACCGGTAATTTTCAAAATTGCCCACAAATTGAAAATTCACTCAATTTCAGCAGCACAATAAAATTGGCGGGATAAAGGTGTCGCAAATGAGGACTCTTATTACTTCTTTAAATTCGAAATATATTCACTCATGTCTGGCAGCATGGTATCTCAAATCCTACTGCGGAAACAACTGCGGAGAAATTGATGTATTTGAAGCGACTGTCAATGAACCGCTCGATAATATTCTCAGGGCAATATACGCAAAGAAGCCTGATGTAGCAGCGTTTCCATGCTATATATGGAACATTGAATATGTTTATAAACTTTGCGAAAATATTAAAAAAGTTTTGCCCCAAACCGTCATTGTTCTTGGAGGGCCTGAAGTTTCGTACGATTCCCCGGAAGTTTTAAAGGCAAATAAAAATATTGATTATATAATCGGCGGTGAAGGCGAAATTGCTTTTCGCAATCTTATCGAAGGATTATCAAAAGAAGAAAAACCCGACGAATCATATATCAAAGGAATTGCCGTTTCAAATCCAGACAATATTCCATCACCGTATTCGAGTCAAATGTTAGAAAGCACAAAAAACAAAATTTTATATTTCGAATCACAGAGGGGTTGTCCTTTCAACTGTTCATATTGTCTTTCGTCGGTTTCGGAAGGTGTCAGATATTTTTCGTTGGACAGGGTAAAAAGAGACCTGAAAAAATTGATTGATGAGAAGACGGAACAAATAAAGTTTGTGGATAGGACTTTTAACTGCAACAAAGAACGGGCAAAAGATATTTTCAAATATATAATTGAAAACAATAAAGAATCAAGATTTCATTTTGAGGTTGCCGCCGATTTATTTGACGATGAAATGTTTTATATTCTGAAAGACGCACCGATTGGACTTATCCAGCTTGAAATCGGAATACAGACGCTTAATGAAACGGTATTGGATTTAATAAAAAGGAAGACAGATTCAAAAGCTGTTTTGGCAAACATTAAGAAACTGCTCGAATTAAAGAACATCCATATACATGTCGATTTGATAGCGGGGCTCCCGGAGGAAGATTTTAAATCGTTTGAAAATTCCTTTAATTCCGTTTACAATCTCAAACCGCATATGCTACAACTTGGATTTTTAAAAATGTTAAAAGGAACAAGCATAAGAAGCGAAGCAAAAAAATACGATTATAAATATAAAAGTTTCCCGCCATACGAAGTTTTGTCAAACAGTTCAGTCTCCTTTTCTGAAATTTCCATATTAAAAGAAATTGAGGAGCTGGTTGAGAGATTCTACAATTCAGGTCGGTTTGTGCTGTCGACGAATTATATAATTGATAATTATTTCAGTTCACCCTTTGAATTTTATATGAGCCTGAGAAATTATATGTTGCAACAAGAGTTTTACAAAAAAGCTGTTCCTGTTAAAACGCTGTACGCTATGCTTATGGAATTTGTAAAAACAATTGACGTTGCCGATATTGAACTGGTTAATGAACTGTTAAAAATTGATTTTTTATCATCCGATAAATCGGGGAGACTTCCTGAGTGTATTACGGGAAACACCGAAAAAGACTTGAATCAGTGCAGTTTTGACTTCTTGAATAATCAGGAAAAAGTATCGGAATATCTGCCGGAGGTTCTCGGCATAAAGGCAAAAGAAGCCATAAAGTATCTCCATTTTGAAAGATTCAATCACAAACTTGACGAAATGACGGGTAAATATGAAAAAGAAGAAAATGTAACGATTTTTAATTACAGAGACAGAAATTTTGTTACGGGACTATATAATTCGGTACTTATAAACATCCGGGAATTTAGAAAATAAAAACGGTAATCACCCGAAATTTCAGAAAACTATTGATTTTATTTGTTATTTTTAGTAAAATGTTTCGTGTCGGCATCCGAAATCGGGTGTCTAAAATTTATTAAGTATGAAATTAAATTTTATACTTGAGATGAGGAGAGATGAGAATGAAAAGAGATAACGTAGCAAAAATAATTTTAAGCGACAGCGACATTCCAAAACAATGGTATAATATACTCGCTGACATGGAAAACAAGCCGGGGCCTTATTACAGCCCGATGACAGGAAAGATAGCGACACCCGAAGAACTTTCTGCAATATTCCCGATGGAGCTTATTATGCAGGAGGTTTCGACTGACAGGTATATTGATATCCCGAACGAAGTTCGTGAAATGTATCGTCAGTGGAGACCAACTCCGTTATTCAGAGCTCGCGAACTTGAAAAAAAGCTTGGAACAACAGCAAGAATATATTACAAATATGAAGGTACCAATGCCACAGGAAGCCACAAATTAAACACATCAATTCCACAAGCGTATTACAATAAAGCATCAGGAATAAAAAGACTTGCAACAGAGACCGGAGCTGGTCAGTGGGGAAGCGCTCTAAGCCTTGCCGCAAATCATTTTGGGCTTGAATGTACTGTATATATGGTAAAAGTAAGCTATCAGCAAAAACCTTACAGGCGCTCGTTTATGGAAACGTTCGGCGCAACCATTTATGCGAGCCCAAGCAAACACACGAATGCAGGCCGTGAAATGCTTGCAAAGGATCCTGATTGCATGGGAAGTCTTGGACTGGCAATCAGTGAGGCTGTTGAAGATGCGGCAACTCATTCTGATACCAATTATTCACTTGGAAGTGTTTTAAACCATGTTGGCATGCACCAGACGATTATAGGTATTGAAGCAAAGAAACAGCTTGAGATGGTAGACGAATACCCTGATATCGTAATAGCTTGCTGCGGAGGCGGAAGTAATTTCTCAGGGATTGCATTTCCATTCCTTCAGGATAAGTTTAAGGGGCAGAAACTAAGAGCGATTGCGGTTGAGCCGACTGCATGTCCGACTCTGACAAAAGGTGTGTTCGCATATGATTATGGAGATATGTCAAAGCTTGGACCGATTGCAAAAATGTATACACTGGGACACGACTTTATGCCGGCAAGCATACATGCGGGCGGGCTTAGATATCACGGCGATTCGCCAATCGTCAGCCAGTTATATCACGATGGAGTTATTGAAGCACAGGCATACGGCCAAAAATCAGTATTTGACGCGGCTGTAATGTTTGCAAGAGCCGAAGGCATTATACCGGCGCCGGAATCGGCACATGCAATAAAAGGAGCAATAGCAGAGGCTTTGATTGCAAAAGAAAACGGCGAAGAAAAAGTTATTTTGTTTAATTTAAGCGGACATGGGTATTTTGACATGACTTCTTACGATAATTACTTCAAGGGGAATCTGACAGACGTAGACTTTTCGGATTGCGCAATAAAAGAGAGCATGAGTAATCTGCCGAATATCGAAGAGTAACAAAAATAATAAATTGGAGGAATCATTAATGAAAAATGTGAAGTCAGAAAAAATCAAAAAAGCATTTACAAAAAGATTTAAATTCAGGTTGTCCCTGTCGCTTATTGCAACAGTTGTCGTTTTAATTGCAATCTGCGGGACAGTTTACGGGATCAACAGCTCAAATATCAAGTATTCAATAGCTTCAACAAAACAGCAGTTTATGATAGGTTTGAGCAATTCCATCTCACAGTTGGCAAACAGGACACCTGAAAACAAAGTAATATTTAAGGATCCCGGCATGATCCATTATGATTCCACGAAACCAACCGAACAGAGTGTTACATTTAAAATCGGCGCTGATACTAATTTGACAACTGAAAACAGCGGAATAGATTTTCAGATGCTGAAGAACTATGCTATCAATCTTATTGCCAGAACTGACAATATAAATAAACGGGCTTCATTTGATTTAAATTTATTAAAAAATAACGCAGAACTGTTGACAGGCCAGTTTTATGCGGACAACAATATTTTGGCACTGAAATCAAAAGAGTTATATCCGCAATTTTTCACGACTAACAATAGCAACTTAATACAGACATTTACGAATCTTGGATTAACGGGATTTACCGTTGACAAACTGGACATAGATTTGCTTGTGTCGGGGATGGATTCTGAATTGAAAACGAAACTGAATACTTTAATGAATTATATGGGTACTCTTTTCATGGACAATTTAGATGACACAATGTTCACTAAAGTAACGGAAAATCGTGACATAGGCGGAACTTCGATTTCCGGCGATGCTATTACAATGGACCTTACAGGAGTTCAGTTTGTAACCGTACTTAAGGCGATGATAACTGAAATAAGCGACAATACAGAGATTAAAGCACTTATGAAAGATCTTATCAACAATTATCTGCTTACTTCAACCGGAAGCACACAGGTTGTGACTGACAGTGACATCAATACGATTCTGGATGATTTATATGAAACTGTAGACACGAATTCAGCGGCTATTGCAGATATTATCAGTAAAATGAAAATTGAATTATTTATTGTTGATGCAATTTCGGTTCAGACAAAAGTTCAGATATCTATAGATATAGAGGAGATACTCTTTGATTTAAATATAAACATAAGCGAAGCATTGGCACAAATTGATTTTGATGCATCACTTTCATTATCAGCATCTCTTTCAACTGAAACGCAGACTATAGCACTTGAAACATCGGGCTACATAAAGAATATAACTGAAGTCAATGAATTTGTGTCTTCGGAAAGTGATATAAAAATTGAAGGTTCTGACCCTATGCCATTGGCAATGGCATTGTTGACAGCAGGCCAAAACCTTACAACGCTTGCTGAGAACGACCCTCTGTTAAAAATGATTATGGATATGATAGAATCACTAAACAGAGCATATCCGGATGTAACGGAAGATGAATTCCCATGGGCATATAATGAGATTCAAACGCTGTCAGATCTTGGTATTATTCATGGCAGAAATGCATATGGAGTTACAATATTTGACCCGAATTCATATATGACAAGAGCTGAAGCTGTTACAGTTGTAGTTAATGCTTTTGAACTAACCGGAAAGGGAAGTGATGCTGCATTTAAAGATGTTTCAAAAAAAGCATGGTATTATAACAGCATTGGGAAAGCATTTAAACATGGGATAATCAAAGGCACTGCAAAACAAAAATTTGCTCCGAACAGACCAATAAGCAGGCAGGATATGTGTATGTTAATTGTCAGAGCTATGGTTTCGGAAGACTATATTCCATTAATATCGACCAAAAAAATCGATGAAAATTTGATGATGTACGTCGATCAGGCAAAAATCAGCAAATATTCAAAAAGACATGTTGCGACAGGAGTGTATAATGGCATAATAATCGGTAAATTAGAAAAAGGAGCAATGAAATTATATCCAAGAAGATATGCAACAAGAGCAGAAGCAGCGGTTATGGTTTACAGATCAATGTTTGGCGATTCCGATGGGATAGTGTCAGGATTTAATTCAACCGGTCAATTATCAAAAACCAAGATTTTGGAGATTGCAGAAAAACAAATCTTGAGACTGATGTCCGTCAAATAGAATTGCAACAAATTAACAGACAAAGGGCAATGCGTATATGCATTGCCCTTTTATTATCTCAAATGATTTTACAAGGAGTTTCAAATATAGTAAAATTAACTCTTGTGAGAGATTTAGATAACATTATAAACCGAGAGGCGGAAAACAATTGATTCAGGCAGTGATATTTGATTTGGACGGAGTAATTATTGACAGTGAGCCTATGCACTTAGAAGTGGATAGAAATATTATCAGAAGCATTGGAATTGAAATATCCGACGAAGAATTAAAAAAATATATTGGGGTTTCAAATGTGAAACTATGGTCTGACCTTGTCGAGAAATACGTGGTAAACCATGATGTCGAAGAATTGGTAAACCAACAAAAAAACAATAAAATAAAGGCATTCAAAGAAAAAGATTTAAAACCGGTTCGGGGTGTTGCCGAACTAATTGACTCAATCAGAAAAGCAAATTTAAGTTTGGCGATTGCATCATCATCGCCAAAAGAATTTATCGACGTTGTTCTTAAACGACTTGATATGCAAAATAAATTCGAGTTTATACTAAGCGGAGAAAATTTTAAAAAAGGAAAGCCCGAACCCGATATATTTTTAGCGGCTGCAAAGCTTTTAGGAAAATCACCCGAACAATGTGTTGTCATTGAAGACTCAACTCATGGAATTACTGCCGCAAAGAGAGCCGGGATGAAATGCATCGCTTACAGAAATTTGGGTTCCGGAATGCAGGACCTTTCCTGTGCCGATTTAATAATTGATAGTTTTTTCGATGTTTCAGTCGAAAAAATATTAAATCTGAAGCTATAGAAGGTCAGCATATTGGGTATAAACAAAGAGGACTGCGACAAATTATTATAGAATTATAATTTAATTGCAGTTGAATTTTATATTTAAAAGGGGAGTAAAATGACTGAGGATAATAGAACAATAAAAATTATATGTAAGGACAATATTCAAAGAATTATTCCGTATGGGACCTCGATACTTACCCTTTCAAATGAGTATAAGAAAGACTATAAATCGAAAATAATCGCCGCTAAGGTAAATAATGACATCAAAGAATTAACGTACAATCTGATTGAAGACTGTACATTGGAGTTTATCGACACCTCAAATATCGATGGTAACAGGATATACAGACGAAGCCTTTATTTTATTATGATTAAAGCTGTTTATGATTTATTTCCTGATTTGAACATTAAAATAAGCCACACAATAAGTAAGGGATTATTTATTGATGTGAAGGGAAATAAGGAAATAAGCAAAGATGATGTTGAAAAGATTGAATCCCGAATGCGTGAGCTTGTGAATTGCAGAATCCCTTTTATTAAAAGAGTGGTTCCTTTTTCAGACGCAAAAGAAATACTTCTTAAAAGCGGAAGAGCAGACAGATACCATGCGATTGAATACAGGGAAAAACCATTTGTGACAATTTATAATTGTGATGGCTATGATGACTATTTTTATGGATATATGGCTCCAAATACCGGATATGTTGATAAATTCAAGCTGATATACTATCCGCCCGGAATAATCCTAATGTCTCCTGAAGCAGCCAATCCGGAATCAGTTCCTGAATTTGTCGAGCAAAAAAAACTATTTAATATTTTTATGGAGAATAAAAAGTGGGTTAAAATCCTTGAAGTTGAAAATGTCGGTGCGTTAAACGATAGAATAAAAGAAGACCGAAGCGTTCAGCTTATAAGAGTTTCCGAGGCGCTTCAGGAAAAGAAAGTAGCTCTTATTGCCGACAGAATATCTGAAAATGAAAACAAAAAGAGTGTTGTACTAATCGCAGGGCCCTCATCATCGGGGAAGACGACTTTTGCGCAGAGACTTGATATTCAGCTTAGAGTCAATGGATTGAGACCGATAACAATTTCGCTTGACGACTATTTTGTTGACAGGGATTCAACCCCGACCGACAAAGCAGGTGAATTTGACTATGAATCTATTGACGCGATTGATTTAAAACTATTCAATAGTCAGCTCACAGCTCTTATAAATAAAGAAGAGGTTGAGATACCTGTTTTTAATTTTCACACAGGAGCCAGGGAACCCAAAGGCAGAAAGATAAGGCTTGAACAAAATCAGATTATAATAATCGAAGGTATTCACGGATTAAATGAAAAATTGACAAGAGATATTGCGAGCGAAGATAAGTTTAAAATATACGTAAGTGCTCTGACATCAATGAATATTGATGACCACAACAGGATTCCCACGACGGACACCAGGATTATAAGACGCATTGTCAGAGATTTTCAGTTCAGAAACTGCAATGCAATAAGTACAATGAAAAGATGGGCTTCGGTGAGAAGGGGAGAAGAAATTAACATTTTCCCGTTCCAGGAAGAAGCTGACATAATGTTTAATTCATCTTTGGTTTATGAGTTAAGCGTTTTAAAAACTTTTGCAGAACCTCTTCTAAAAGAAGTTGACAGTATGTACGAAGAATACCCCGAAGCAAGAAGGCTTATCGAATTTCTAAGCTATATCCTCCCGATTGACCCTAAGGAAATACCGGACAATTCAATTATTCGTGAATTTATAGGAGGAAGCTGTTTCTCATAAAGCATTAGACATTGAATCTGAATAAAGTAACGTCGCCGTCATGCATCTCATAGTCTTTGCCTTCGGATCTGACAAGTCCTTTCTCGCGTGCTGTTGCATACGAACCACATGACATCAGGTCATCATATGCAACAATTTCTGCCCTGATGAATCCTTTTTCAAAATCGCTGTGAATTTTACCTGCGGCCTGTGGCGCTTTTGTACCCTTTATTATGGTCCAGGCTCTGACTTCCGGAGTGCCTGCGGTCAGATAACTTATTAATCCAAGAAGTTTATAGCTTTCTTTTATAAGCCTATCCAGGCCTGATTCCGCGAGACCGAGATCAAGCAGAAACTCTTTCTTCTCATCGTCTTCCAGCTGTGCAATTTCTTCTTCTATTTTCGCACATATTACCAAAACACCGGCATTTTCTTTAACTGCATATTCTTTTAATTCTAAAATATAGTTATTGTCATTTTCAGAAAGCAGGTCGCCTTCTGAAACATTTGCGGCATAAATTACGGGCTTGGAAGTCAAGAGCATCAGTTGGTCGACAAAAGCTTCAACATCAGGCTCAAATTCAATCGAGCGTACTAAAACACCTTTTTCCAAATTATTTTTTATCTTCTCACAAACTTCAAGTTCCGTTTGGAACTTTTTGTCGCCCGTCTTGATCATTTTTCTCGTTTTATCAATTCTTTTATCAATAACCTCAAGATCAGCAAAAATCAATTCAAAATTAATGGTTTCAATATCCCTTTTGGGACCTATCACTCCTTCAACATGAACGATATTTTCGTCATCAAAACAGCGTACGACGTGAATAATCGCATCGACTCCACGGATATGAGACAAAAACTTGTTTCCGAGCCCTTCGCCCTTACCGGCACCTTTTACAAGTCCGGCTATATCAACGAATTCAATGGTTGTCGGAGTGACTTTTAACGGGTTGTACAGTTGAGCGAGCTTATTTAACCTTTCGTCAGGGACAGCCACTATTCCTACATTTGGCTCAATAGTACAGAAAGGGTAATTGGCGCATTCTGCACCTGCCTTTGTTATTGCGTTGAATAATGTGCTTTTTCCTACATTGGGAAGTCCAACAATACCTAGTTTCATTTTATATCATCTGTCCTTTCGGAATCCTTATTTTCAGATTATATATTATTGGGTTTTTTATTGCAATAATCTGCGGGAAATGAAAAGAATCTTAACAGTGCGTTCAAAGTTTGTTTACATTTGGATATTGTTGGTACCACCCAATAGTGGTATTATTAAAGAAAGACGGGCTTTTAAGGAGATTATTCAAGTGTCTAAATCAAAAGTTTTGGTGGTTGATGATGATTTTAATATTTGCGAAGTTATAAGACTTTACCTTGAAAAAGAGGGTTATGAGGTTCGAAGTGAGTACGATGGAATAAAGGCAATGATTACTTTTAAGAAGTTTACTCCCAATATCGTAATACTTGATATAATGCTCCCCGGTGCAGATGGATGGGAAGTTCTTAAGGAAATCAGGAAAGTAAGCGGAATTCCCGTAATAATGCTTACGGCAAAGGGAGAAACATTCGATAAAGTTCTTGGATTGGAACTCGGCGCAGATGACTACATTGTCAAGCCTTTTGAACCAAAAGAATTAATGGCAAGAGTTAAAGCCGTTCTAAGAAGGTATGACCATAAAGATATGGATACCCAGGAAGTTATCTATCCTGGTATTGTAATAAATAAAACCAATTATACGGTTGCTGTTAACGGGTCCGAAATTGAACTACCGCCGAAAGAACTTGAATTGCTTTTTTTCCTTGCGATTAATCCGAACAAGGTTTTTACAAGAGAACAACTGCTGGAGCAAGTTTGGGGGTTTGACTTTTTCGGAGATTCAAGAACAGTTGATGTCCATGTAAAAAGATTACGTGAAAAAATTGAACTTGAAGGACAAAATTGGCAGCTTAAAACAGTTTGGGGCGTAGGATATAAGTTCGAGGTGAAATAATGTTTAAGACTATATTTGCTAAGCTTATTGCTGTTTTTATTGCTATTCTCATATTCAGTTTTTCTGTTGTAGGCGTAATTTTATATTTTTTTATTGGGAATTATGTCACAGATGAAAAAACAACAAAACTTGAGCAAAGCAGCAGCGAAATTAATAATTATCTTACCGAATATATTAATTTAATCAATGACCCCATTGTATTTAAGAATTTTTTATACATTTTAAGGTTATACAAATCAAATACAAATTCTTTAATCTGGGTTGTTAACAATGACGGAAGAATTGTTATAAGCGAAAACGACATTCCGGGAATGGATATTCCGCATGACATAAAAAAGAATTTAATTCAAGTTCCGGGATATCTGAAACTGCCCGATAAGAGGCAATATCAGGAAGTGATGCTTGGAAAGAAAACGGTAAAAGACACAGGCGATTTTTATGGTTTGTTCAAAGACACAGGCCTGGCATGGCTGACAATTGAAAAACCTGTTTTGTATACCGACATTACAGGAAAACAGTCAGTTATGTATGCTGTGTATTTAAGTACACCGATACCTGAAATAAATAAAGTGAGAATAATGCTTCTTAAATATTTTCTTCTGGCGGTTCTTGTTTCAGTGATATTATCGGTTATAATCATATATTATGTATCACGCAAAATTTCGAAACCTTTAAAAGATATTCAAAAAGCCGCAAAGCATATTTCGGCCGGAGAATTTCAAAAAAGACTGACGGTTGAATCAAAAGACGAAGTGGGCGAGCTTGCCGAGAGCTTTAATCAGATGGCAGAAGCTTTGCAGCAAATTGAAGTTATGAGACGTGATTTTACTGCAAATGTTTCACACGAATTGAGAACGCCTTTGACCTCAATAAGAGGCTTTGTTGAAGGAATAATTGACGGAACCATTCCGCATGAAAAACAGGATATGTATCTTGGATTGGTGAGAGAAGAGACAAACAGACTAAACAGGCTGATTAACGATTTGCTTGAGCTTACAAAGATTGAGTCGGGAGAGACGAAGTTAAGACTTACGAATTTCGATATAAATGAGTTAATCAGAAGATGCATCATAAAGCAGGAGAGTCTTTTGGTTGAAAAGAATATACAGGTTGAGCTGGACTTCGAAGAGGAGAATATCTTCGTAAATGCAGATTCTGACGCTATTGAAAGAGTTTTAATCAACCTTATTCATAATTCCGGGAAATTTACCAATGAAGGCGGGAAAATAAAACTTGCAGTCCACAGACAAAAGGGTAGAATATACGTTGTGGAAGAGGATAACGGAATAGGGATTGAAAAAAATGAAATAAATTTGATTTGGGGAAGATTCTTTAAATCCGACAAATCGAGAGGTCATGACAAAAGCGGCACCGGATTGGGACTTTCAATAATAAGAAATATAATTGATTTGCACGGACAAAAGATTTGGGTTGAAAGCGAAACCGGAAAAGGAACAAAATTTACATTTACATTAAACGAAGCAATTTATAACTAGGATTAATAATTTAAGGGGGTATATGTATGGACGATCTTGAAAACAAGAGCCAAACAACGGATGAATTTAAGAACACAGCTGAATTAAACGAAAGCAGCAAAAACATTGAAAGTGTTGAATTAAACGAAGGCACAGAAACAAGCGTAAGAAATGAGGGTTTTGAAACAAGCGAAGCTAATGACTTCAGCAAAGCAACTGAAACAAACGAAATGAATTATGTGAACAATTCAAGTGAAATGAATGAGCAAATTATTTGTAAGCCTAAAAAAGAGAAAAAAGCACCGCATTTCATATTTATTGCGATAATAAGCGCTATAATTGGAGGAGTTATCACGGGCGGTGTGTTTTTCGCATTTCTTGCATATTCCGGTAATGTAGCATTTAGCAATAACAATACAACAAAAATCCAAATTCAAAAAACAACATCGCCTGTTGTTGAAATTGCGAAAAAAGTTGGCCCTTCCGTTGTAAGTATTAAGGTACAGGCGCTTCAAAATGACGGAATTTTCGGAACAACGCAGGTTGAACCTCAGGGATCAGGAATAATTATCAGCAGCGACGGATACATTGTTACAAACTATCATGTTATTTCAGACGCGCTTGGAAACGACGGTAAAGTCAGCGGCACTTCAAAAATAGAGGTGTACATTCTTGGAAACACAGGAAAAGCCTACTCTGCAACTTTCGTAGGAGGTGACCTAAAAACAGATCTGGCAGTACTGAAAATAAACAAAACAGGCCTTTCTGCGGCCGATCTTGGCGACTCGAGTGCACTTCAGGTTGGAGAACTTGTTGTAGCCATCGGAAGTCCGGGAGGGACGGATCTTGCAGGGTCAGTTTCGGAAGGGATTGTCAGCGGATTAAACAGAAAAGTTCAAACAGAGGGCGGTTCTATAATTAATCTTATTCAGACTGATACAGCAATAAGTCCCGGTAACAGCGGAGGAGCGCTGGTAAATTCACAGGGTCAGGTTGTTGGAATCAACGAACTAAAGGTTGTTGCAACAGGATTTGAGGGAATAGGTTTTTCAATTCCAATAAATAGTGCAAAAACTATAATCAACAGTCTTATAAAAAATGGATTTATCGAACGACCGTATATAGGTATTTATAGAAATGCTGATTTTGACGAAACGTTTGCAAAACAAAACAACTATCCTGCCGGTGTCTTAGTTGAAAGTGTTGTGCCACTAAGCGGTGCATATTATGCCGGAATAAAAAGTCAGGATATTATCACGAAATTCAATGGAGTAAGAGTAAATAATTTTGATGACCTGAATGTTGAAAAGGATAAAACTAAAGTTGGACAGACGGTACCTGTAGAAGTTTACAGAGGCGGAAAGACAATTAAACTGAACCTCAAAATGGGGGCAACGAAGCAGTAACAAATCAGTAACAAGAAAAAACAAAAAGGAACAAGGATGAACATCAAAATTAAAGTTGATGGAATTATAAAGGAATTTGACAAACTATACCGTGACGCGAAGTGCACCTTAGATTATGAGGATGCACTTCAGTTGCTTGTAGCGACACAGCTGTCTGCACAATGCACAGATGCCAGGGTCAATATTGTAACAAAAACATTGTTTCAAAAATATAAAAGTGTAAATGATTTTGCGAATGCGGATTTTGATGAACTGGCAGGCGATATCAGACCGACGGGTTTCTACAACAATAAGGCACGCAACATTAAAAACTGCTGCATTATGCTGATTGAAAATTATTCAGGAAAAATTCCGGAGAGTCTTGAGGATTTAGTGAATCTTCCCGGAGTTGGCCGTAAAACTGCAAATCTTGTGTTGGGGGAAATATTCAACATACCCGGAATTGTAGTCGATACACATGCAAAGAGACTTTCAAACAGGATAGGCCTTTCAGGGAAAGAGGATCCTGTTAAGATCGAATTTGATCTTATGAAGATTATACCGAAGAATAAGTGGAGAGTTTTCAGTCATCAATTGGTCTGTCACGGCAGGGAAGTATGCAACGCAAGAAAACCAAAATGCGAATTGTGCTCAATTAACAGTTTGTGTGATTATTATAAAAACAACGTAAAAAAAGCGTAGATACGCTTTTTTTATTTACTATATTTTTGATATTCTAAATTAACATAAGATTACAAAAATTAAACCGATGGAGTTGCTGTTGAAGTTGCCGTCGGAGTTGCTTTAACGGACCTAACCACCTTATTTGAACGCAAGCATCTGGTACAAACACTTGCTGTTTTAACAGTTCCGTTTTGTACGATTTTAATTTTTCTTACATTTGGCTTCCAGGTTCTGTTAGTCTTTCTGTTTGAATGACTGACACTTAATCCAAAACTTACATCCTTGTTGCAGATATCGCATTTACCCATTCCTGAATACACCTCCTTAAGCAATAATCATTTTAACATACAATATAGAAAATTGGCAAGTTTTTTCGGCAGATTTAAAACCATATTTTTAAACCAATTTTAAAAATACTTTAGAAATATAGCAAAAGCATGAGTTTTATAATAAAATATAGCTAAATCAAATTAATTC
The DNA here is from genome assembly GCA_041662985.1 of Clostridia bacterium. Taxonomy (GTDB): domain Bacteria; phylum Bacillota; class Clostridia; order Acetivibrionales; family JBAZRJ01; genus JBAZRJ01. The sequence goes on along the minus strand of JBAZRJ010000007.1, from coordinate 16,617 downwards.
AAAGGCAGACAAATGAGTGTTGAAAACATAAATTTTGATAAAGTAAATAAAAATATTAATTACAATGATCGTGATGATTTTCATGAAGATATAAATACTATACTAAAAAAACCTATTCAATCTTTAAAAGGTATCGGGGAATCCAGGGCAAAACTTTTTCATAAGCTCGGGATTAATACTATTGAGGATTTAATTTCATACTACCCGAGAACATATGAGGACCGGAGCAATGTTAAAAAAATCGCAGATATGCTTGATGATGAATCGTGCAGTTTTGAGGCTGCCATATCGTCTCCTGTTCGTGAAAATAGGATAAGACGGGGACTCGTTATATATAAGGTCAGGATAAGCGATGATACGGCAGAAGCTTCTGCTGTGTGGTTTAATCAGAGTTATTTAAAAAATAAATTTACGGTTGGCGAGAAATATTATTTTTATGGCAAAGTAAGCAGAAAATTCGGGAAAATTGAAATTCAAAATCCTGTTTTTGAAAAAATAACTTTAAATGAAGTCAGGAATACATGCAGGATTATGCCTGTTTACGGCACAACTGCAGGACTGACAGAGAATATTTTAAGACTTGCGATTAGAAACGCATTAAAACTCGTCGGAAACAAGTTGTATGAGTTTTTACCCAAAGCAATCATGGATAAAAACCATTTGAGCGAGATAAATTATGCAATCGGCAATATTCACTTTCCTGAAACGGATCATGATTTCAGCAATGCCAGATACAGACTCGTATTCGAAGAACTCTTTTTGTTGCAGCTGGGTCTAACGAGTATAAAGAATCTTCTTAAGCAGGGCGAAAAAGGAATTGTTTTTAAAAAGGCTGCAGAAGAAAAGAATTTTGTTGAAGGTCTGCCGTTTAAACTTACAGATTCTCAAAGCAAGGTCATGTCCGAAATAATGTCTGATATGGAAAGCAGTAAAGTCATGAACAGATTGGTTCAGGGAGATGTTGGCTCGGGGAAGACGGTTCTCGCCGTTATTTCGCTGTTTAAGGCTGTTAAAAACGGATATCAAGGTACATTGATGGTTCCGACTGAAATATTGGCAGAACAGCATTACAAGACGATAGAGGACCTTATGGCAAAACATGAGATAAAAGTCGGGTTATTGGTTGGAAGTTTGAGCGCATCGCGAAAAAAGAAAGTCAGGGAAGAAATTGAATCCGGATTGCTGGACATTGTGATTGGAACACACGCACTAATCGAAGGAAGAGTGAGGTTCAAAAAATTAGGTCTCGTAATAACTGATGAGCAGCACCGCTTTGGAGTAAGACAAAGAGCTTTGCTTTCGAAAAAAGGCATGAACCCCGATGTGATTGTAATGACCGCAACACCTATACCGAGGACACTTGCGTTAATCCTGTACGGAGATCTGGATATTTCGATAATTGATGAATTGCCGCCGGGAAGAAAGAAGATTGACACATATAATGTTGACAATATGATGAGGCAGAGAATTGATAATTTCATCAGAAAAACGGTCGGAGAAGGAAGGCAGGTATATATAGTCTGTCCGCTCGTCGAGGAGTCTGAATCGATTGATGCGAAAGCTGCGCAAGATATTTATGAACGTATTGCAAATAAAGAATTCAAAGATTTAAATGTAGGCCTCTTGCACGGCAGAATGAAGACCAAAGAAAAAGAAGAGGTTATGAGGTTATTTATTAATGGTAAAATTGATATTTTGGTTTCGACTACGGTGATTGAGGTTGGCGTGGACGTGGCAAACGCATCCATAATGGTCATTGAAAACGCTGAGAGATTCGGTTTGGCTCAGCTTCATCAGTTAAGAGGAAGAGTAGGAAGAGGGAAGCATAAATCGTATTGCATTTTATTCAGCGATTCGAAGTCAGAAATTGCTGTGGAAAGAATGAAAGTTATGCAGAAAACGAATGACGGGTTTGTAATATCCGACAAAGACCTTGAATTAAGAGGACCGGGTGAGTTTTTCGGTGTGAGGCAGCATGGATTGCCCGAATTCAAAATTGCAAATTTATATAATGATATGGAGATATTGAAAATCGCTCAGGCTGAAGCGCTGAACGTATTGAAAAATGATCCTTTGCTCGAAAAAGAAGAAAATAGAAATATCAAATTGAAGGTGTCTGAGCTTTTCTCAAAAAAACTTGATGGAATAAGCTTAAATTAATATAATAACAGGTAGGTAAGCGATTACGGGGGGATTGTTATTTTAAGAGTGGTTGCAGGTTCCGCAAAAGGACATAAACTAAAAACTTTAGATGGTAATTCGACGAGACCGACATCAGATAGGGTAAAGGAAGCATTATTCAGCATAATTGCAAATTATATACCTGATGCCGATGTGATTGATTTATTTGCGGGAACCGGAAGCCTTGGAATTGAGGCTTTAAGCAGAGGTGCAAAAAAAGCTGTTTTCGTAGATAAAAGCAAAGAGTGTTATGAATTGATAAAAGGAAATCTTGAGCATACAAAACTTACCGATAAAGCCGTAATAATGGCAACCAGCGTTCAGGAAGCAATTCCGGGAATTGCGAAACAGTTGTCGAAATTTGATATAATACTAATGGATCCGCCATACAGAAAAAATCTTGTAAAAGAAACTTTAACTATTTTGTCAAATAATGATATAATGAACGAGAATTGTATAATTATAGCTGAGCATGAGAAGAGTGATGAAGTGCCTTCGGAAATCGGAAGGATTAAACTTATTCGCACTCAAAAATACAAGGACACAATTCTTTCGATTTACAAAAGAGAAAGTTGAAAGCATTGATGAAAAAACAATAAAAACAGAAAACTACCGAATTGAGTGATAAATATGAAAATACTGGTTTTTCCGGGAAGTTTCGATCCATTGACAAACGGTCATATAGATATAATCGAAAGATCATTGAAAATATGCGACAAGCTCGTTATTGCTGTGTTCACGAACGTTGCAAAAAAGCCGTTTTTTACCGTTGAAGAAAGAATGAAAATTATAAAAGAGGCAGTCAGAAAGTACAATAATATTGATGTTGATTCCTTTTCAGGAACTTTATCGGATTATGTTGAAATGAAAAATGCGAATGCTGTGATAAAAGGGCTGAGAAGCATCGTGGATTATGAGTACGAGACTCAAATGGCACTGATAAATAAATGTTTGAACTCCGATTTTGAAACGCTTTTGATGATTTCTGACGAAAAAGATTCCTATATAAGTTCTTCCGCTGTCAAGGACATCGCTTTGAACGGGGGAAATGTTGAAAAGTTTGTACCGGCAGTTGTTGCGGAAGCGATAAAAAATAAACTTAAATAAGATTATTTTAATTATAGAAATTAAAAAATATTTACCTGGGAGGAATAGCTATGGAAGTTTTGGATATTTTAGAAGCCCTTGAGGACCTTGTAGAAAAGAGTAAGAATGTTCCGCTCTCAGGAAGATGCCTGGTTGACAGGGAAGAGATTTTGGAAATCGTTAAAGAAATAAGATTAAAGCTTCCGGACGATATAAAACAGGCGAAATGGGTAAAAGAAGAGAGACAGAGAATATTATTGGAGGCACAAAAAGAGGCAGATCAAATTGTTGCTGATACAGAAGAAAAAGTCAAGCTTTTGGTTGAAGAAGACGAAATAACGAAAAAGGCCTGTGCCCAGGCAAGTGAAATCCTTGAGACGACTCATAAAAATGCAAAGGAAATAAAGCTTGGCACAAGGGAGTATGCGGAAGGAGTATTGAATAAGGTTACTGAGATACTTAGAGATACAATTGAGGTTATAGAATCAAACAGGCGGGAACTGAAATAAAATTGTTCTGAATGCAAGATAAATAATTTAAGGGGATGGAGTTGCCGACTTGTCAAAACAAGTCAGTATCTCCATCCCCTTAAATTATTTCAACCAATCGAAAGAGATGTTTTTAGCCGGGAGGCAATGCTATTTTCATCACATCCATAATAGTTTCCTGAGCAACGTGGATTTTAGCATCCTTTTCGATTTTATTGTTTCCCGGTATCTGTGCTTGAGTTTCCTTATCCAAAAAACTGTACGGTAATCCAACGCAGGTGACTCCGAAAATCCTGCTGTATGCTGTACATGCAGCAAGATACCCATATAGGGTTGTTGGATGAATAAGATCGGCTAAAATTAGCTGCTGATACGTAAATTCAGTTTCGTCAATAAATGATTTATAAGCATATCCGCTTGGAATATACTTCATTTTACCCCCATCGTTTGCATAATCTGTAATTTGTGAAATGAATAAATCATTTACATCGTACTCGCTCATCAGGTAATAGAATTCAGTATCTGCATCAAACAACTCTTTTAGTTTCAATGTTGAATAAAAATCAAATGTTTTATAACCCTGCAATATAACAATGTCTTTATTTTTTGTGATTTCACTTTGACTAGGATACTGAAGGGTAGTAAAAATATTGTACAAACTGTTCCCGCCCGGTGTGAATTGGGATATAGTAACCGGTAAATTCAATTGTTTCAGAAAAAATGAAAGCACTTGAGGTATATTGCCATTTGACGTTAGACTGCTTCCGAGAAACAGGATATGTGCCTTTTTGTCAGGTGAATCTACCGCTAATTTATTAATTTTTGCAATCACCTTGTAAGTGTCGGAAGGTGTTGAAATTGGTTTTGGTGTGGGCGTAGTCAGTTGTTTGGGTGTAGGTTTTGGAGTTGGTGCAGGAGTAGGGGTTTTGTGACCCATAGGAGTAGGTGATAATCTCCTGTAATCAGCAACATTTTTATAGTCTATATAACCATAAAACAAGTTAACTCTCTGCAAATAATTCCGTAATGACCAAATGTCCTGCCCCGGAATTGTAACAATAATACCATCACCAAGTCCGATGCCTTCAACTCCGGCGTTGAAAATGTTCCCTTTTATTTCGGCAATTGTGCATCCTTCAGTCCATCCGATTGCGTTGTCAACATTTGAAAAAGTACTGTTTTTTAGAGATAAAACTGCTCCTCTCAGTCCATTACCCAACACAATACCAAATCTTAAATCAACAAAATCGACATTTTCAATATTAATCTGAGATGTTACGGAGCCCGGGCATACAATACCTTTTGCAGTATATTTGTTCAATGTGCCCCGAATACTACCGTTTTTAATATTGATTCCTGTCTTGTTCAATGAAATTTGGTACACAACATTGTAATCAGGATCTGTTGCTATTGTTGCGGCAGTAGAATTAATGTTATCGATTGTTACATTGTTTGCGCTGATTGTAATTTTTGATGAAACTGCAGCACCGTTACCGATTATGTAAACAGGATATTTAACTGTAAACCCGTTGAAAGTATACCCGGGATTAAATACTATGGTTTTGAGACTTTGATTTGCCAATGCTAAAGACAAATCACTATCATTGGCAACAACAACCCCATCTAAAGGAGTTTGGATAGGAGTAGGAGAAGGAGAAGGAGAAGGTTTCAGAGTAGGAGTTGGTGTTGTTGTAGGTATAGGTGTTGGTTTTGATGGGACTTTTTTAGTTTTAAATTTTATTACCGATGTCTTTTTCAGCATATTGCCGGATTTATCTTTTACAGACTTTGTAGGGATTGTCAGAACATAATTGGTACTATATGAAAACTTTGAAGAATGAGCAATATGGACAGTATTCTTTGAAATACTGCATTTGATTTTCACGGCTTTACCGCTTTTGGTCAATTTAATTTTAGCAAAGTTGATCCCCTTGTAGATGTTTTCACTGAAATTGAGAGTGATTTTTGATTCTATACTAATTCCGGTCTGACTGTTTTTTGGTACGGACGATTTAAGAACAGGAGAGGTTTTATCAGCAGCTACGATGCCTACTATATTGAATTGTGAAAAGAGCAGCGATAACATACATAAAATTGAGATAGCTCGCTTAAACATAATAGCCTCCTTTTAAAAAAAGAAATAGATTTACTGTTTTCAAAAATGTTCTATTTCACTTCCACTGTCCAGCCAAGCTTGTCTTCAATGATTCCACCCTGGATGCCTGTAATAGTATCGTATAGTTTCTGTGAAATTTCGCCGATTTTGCTATTATTGATAACTATGTTTTTTCCGGCCCAGTTCATCTCGCCAATCGGCGAAATAACTGCTGCAGTGCCGGTTCCGAAAGCTTCGTCAAGTGTTCCGTTTGCATGTGCATCATAAAGCTCCTGAATTCCAAGCTTTCTTTCACTAACTTTCAAACCCCATGATTTAAGAAGCTCGATTGATGAATCTCTTGTGATACCCGGCAAAATACTTCCATCCAATGAAGGAGTGATAATTTCTCCGTTAATCTTGAAAAATACATTCATTGATCCAACCTCTTCAATATACTTTTTCTCTATGCCGTCAAGCCATAAAACTTGGATAAAACCTTTGTCGTGGGCTTCATTCTGAGCTTTTAAACTCGATGCGTAATTGCCGGGAGTTTTTGCAAAACCCGTCCCACCCTTAACGGCTCTTACATATTCGCTTTCAACAAATATTTTTACAGGATTGATTCCGCCCGGATAATATGCTCCGCTAGGGGACAAAATAACAATAAATTTATATGTAAAAGATGAACGTACACCCAAATATGGATCGGTTGCAATGATAAAAGGTCTTATATAAAGAGAAGTACCTTCAACCGTAGGAATCCAGTCCTTATCAATACTTACAAGTCTTTTAACGGCTTCAACAGCAAAATCAACATCGATTTCAGGAATGCAAAGACGGTCATTTGAAGTGTTGACACGTTCCATATTCTTGCTTGGTCTGAATAGCAGAGTTCTGCCATCCTTTGTTTTATAAGCCTTCAAGCCTTCAAAAATTGCCTGGCCATAATGGAATACCATTGTGGAGGGGTCAAGCTGAAGCGGCCCGTAAGGTATGATTCTTGGGTCGTGCCAACCTTTTCCTTCTGTATAATCCATAATAAACATATGGTCTGTAAAAATTTGCCCAAAGCCGAGATTGTTCTGATCGGGTTTTTGCTTCGGTGACTTTGTCAGCTCTATTTTAATTTGATTTGACATATTATCTAACCCCTTTCAATTGATTATTATCTTATTGTTAAAGCGAGTAAGGCCTGATTGATAAAACTTATATACATTATGCTACTTTTTAGAATAAAAATCCAGCATTTTGCTAAAATTTTAAATATTTCAGGCCAAAACATAAATATTGCCAGATATACGGCAATTTGCTATTATATTGGTAAATGACAATATAATATAAAATCAATCGGAGGAAATAAATGATAGAGGTTCTTTTTCCCGACCTTGCTGTTAATAAGGTTCAGGATATAGATTTGGATATTCTGGTAAAAAAAAATATTAAAGGACTTATACTGGATATCGACAATACGCTTGTTGCAACAGAAACCAAGGAAGCTGACTCAGATACGGTTAGCTGGCTTCAGACGGTTAGAAAAACAGGATTAAAAGCATGCATAGTTTCCAACGGTTCAAAAAAAAGAGTTAGAACTTTTGTTGGAAAACTCAATATTTTTGCATTACACAGAGCGACGAAGCCGTCAAAAAAATCGTTTTTGGCCGCGTCAAAGCTCATGGGGATTAAACCCGAGGAAACAGCCGTTATAGGCGACCAAATATTTACCGACATCTATGGCGGAAGGAAGTCAAATATGTATACAATATTGGTTAAACCAATCGCCAAAAAAGAATTTTTCTTTGTAAGATTAAAAAGAATACTGGAAAAACCCGTTTTAAAAAGATACTATAAAAAAATAAATCAAATGAATCAAAAAATGGGGTTTTAATATGGAGTTTGATAAAAGGATCACAGGGAAAACAAATATAACAGGTGTAATAGGAAACCCGGTTGAACATTCGATTTCTCCGCAGCTTCACAATACAATTTTCAAGCTTCTTAATGAAAATTATATATATGTTCCGTTTCTTGTGGAGAAAAATAGCCTTGAAGAAGCGGTAAAAGGTTTAAAAGCATCAAATGTAAAAGGATTTAATGTTACTGTTCCTTTTAAAAAGAAGATCATGAATTTTATTGATGAACCATCGAAGGAAGCAATTATGATAGGCGCCGTAAACACAGTTAAAAATGAATGCGGTAAACTTTTCGGATATAATACCGATGCGGAAGGATTTGCAAGAGCGTTCAAAAATGAAACGGGTACAGATTTTGAAAATAAGAATATTGTTGTTATTGGCGCCGGCGGGTCTGCAAGAGCTATAATTGTAAAGCTTGCAACAGAAGAAGCAAATTCAGTATGTATAATCAACCGCACTCTTTCAAAAGCAGATGAGATTTCCCAATTAATTAAAAAAAATCTGAATTACGATATTAAATGCTTTCAAACAGATGAAATAAGAGCGGTTGAAAATCTAAGCAACGCAGACATAATAATTAACGCAACTTCAGCAGGGCTTTATCCCGATACCGAAAAAATGCCTGTCAGCCCATCATACAAATTCACTCGCGGGCAAATTGTTTTTGACCTAATATATAATCCTATAAAAACAAAATTCCTCCAATGTGCAGAAAATGATGGCTGCAAAATATTTAACGGGTTGGGAATGTTGTTTTATCAAGGAATATTATCAAACGAAATCTGGTTGCAGCGGAAAATTGAAGACGAAAAAGTACGGCAACTGTATAAAGAGTTTATGAATGATATGGGGACAAAATGACGATATACTTTTTGGTCTTGACAATGATTTTCGGGTTGCTGGCAGGTTCTTTTTTAAATGTCTGCATATACAGAATACCTCGCGGCGAGTCAATAGTTTGGCCTTCCTCACATTGTACCTCCTGCGGTTCAAACCTTAAACCAATTGATTTGGTACCCGTTTTCAGTTTCCTTTTTTTAAAGGGGAGATGCAGGTATTGCAAAGAGAAAATATCAATCAGATATCCATTAATTGAACTTTTAACAAGCGGCATATTTATAAGTTTGTTTTTGAAATTCGGCATATCCCTTGAATTTATTGTTTCTATCTTTTTTATGGCGATTTTGATTGCGGTGTTTTTTATTGACATGGATAATCAAATAATACCCAACGAGCTTGTAATAGCCGGTTTGATTATCGGAGTCCTGCTTGTGGCAACTGAAATAATATTTAAAATAAACGCATTTGGAAACATTCACTGGTGGGACCATTTGCTGGGAATTATCCCGGGAACGGTATTTCTGCTTTTAGTCGCGTTGCTGGGTATGTTGCTATATAAAACAGAAGATGTAATGGGAATGGGGGATGTGAAGATTTTCGCGCCTATTGGTTTAATTTTAGGGTGGAAACTCTGCATCGTTGCTCTATTTATTTCAATATTCCTCGGAGGCATTACAAGTGTAATATTGATTTTATTAAAAATAAAAGACAGGAAAGACCTTATACCGTTCGGACCGTTTATTGTGGCCGGAACATTTATAACTTTCCTGTTTGGTAGTATAATATTAGAATGGTATCTGAGATTTTTATAAGGAGGTACGAAAATGAAAAAAGTACTGATTATCAATGGACCAAATCTTAATCTTTTAGGAACAAGGGAAAAAAACATTTACGGTACCGAGACATTGGAAAGCATTACTGAGAAAGTGGCGGTTGAAGCTGAAAAATTATCGGTGTCCGTTGAATTTGTCCAGTCAAATCACGAGGGTGAAATTATCGATAAAATTCAGGAAGCGAGAGGCGCATTTGATGTAATAATTATTAATCCCGGAGCTTTTACACATTACAGTGTTGCAATCAGAGATGCCGTAAAATCAGTTGAAGTACCAACGATTGAAGTTCACATTTCAAATATTTACGCACGAGAGGACTTCAGAAGCAAATCAGTAATTGCGCCTGTTTGCATAGGACAAATCAGTGGGTTTGGCGTAAATAGCTACATAGCTGCCCTTGGAATGGCAAAGTTACTGGAGGGGAAAAAGGAAAAGTAAATGACAAGCAATGAAGAAATCAATAAACGCATAGAGAGGCTTAGAGAAAAACTTATAGCAGAGAATGTTGAGGCAATTCTGATAAAGAAGAGGGAAAACATTTTTTATCTGTCAGGATATAAGGGCGACGATGCAATTCTTTTAATTTCCGGGAACGATTTGAGCCTTATAACAGATTCAAGATATGAAGAACAGGCTTCTTTTGAAGCGCCGCTTTTTAACCTGTCTGTTTTAAAAATAAAATTAATAGATGATTCTGCAGCTCAATCTATTAGGATGGGAATAAAAAGACTTGGATTTATTAAGTCGGAACTCACATATGATGAGTTCTCCGAGTTTTCCTCAAAACTTTCGGGGAAAGCTGAACTCATTCCTGTCCGAGATATCGTTTCGGATCTGAGAACCATAAAAACCCCCTATGAGACAGAGAAAATTAAAAATGCTGTGAAGATAGCTGATGACGCTTTTATCCATATATTAAAATTTATTAAACCCGGAATTTCCGAAAGCGATGTTTCAATTGAAATTGAGTACCACATGAAAAAGACCGGTGCATCCGGCGCCTCTTTTGAAACAGTTGTTGCATCCGGAGTCCGCTCATCATTGCCTCATGGGGTGGCCTCACCAAAAAAAATTGAAATCGGAGATGCCATAACGCTTGATTTTGGTTCTGTTGTCGATAAATATTGTTCCGATATGACAAGGACGGTTTTTCTGGGAAATCCGTCGGATGAGATGAAAAAAATATACAAAATTGTTTATAAGGCACAAATGGAAGCCGAAAATTCAGCATTTGAGGGATTAACGGGTAAGGAAATCGATTCCGTTGCGAGACACGTTATTGATGAGTCGAATTACAAAGGGAAGTTTGGACACGCATTGGGACACGGGGTTGGTTTGGAAGTACACGAACAGCCCAGACTATCGCTTTCAGGGAATAAAACCATGAAGAATGGCATGATTGTTACAGTTGAACCCGGAATCTATCTGAAAGGTATTGGAGGAGTCAGAATAGAGGACATGATTGTTATCAACGGTCAAAATCCGATAATATTAACCGGGACAACAAAAGAAATGATTGTTTTGTAACAGCACCCCCCCGAAATGATTAATGCGGAATGAATAAAGTTTTTCTTGAAATAAGTCCGGTTTTATTCTAATATAGTTAAGTGAGTTAATTAAGCTTTTAATTAAGCTGTTAAATAGAATTGGAGGGATTATTTGTGATTGTCGCCGGTGATATAAGAAATGGAGCAACTTTTGAATTGGATGGACAAATATTTCAAGTTGTTGAGTTTCAGCATGTTAAACCCGGAAAAGGAGCAGCATTCGTAAGAACCAAACTGAAAAATATAATCACGGGTGCAAATGTTGAAAGAACATTCAACCCGACTGATAAAATGCCAAAAGCGAATATCGAAAGAAAAGATATGCAATATCTTTATAATGATGCTGACCTGTATTATTTTATGGATGTGGAATCCTATGAGCAATTTCCGATAAACAGAAGCAGTATAGGCGATGCGCTGAAGTTTGTTAAGGAAAACATGGTTGTAAAAATACTCTCCCATAAGGGGAATGTTTTCGGAATTGAACCGCCGATATTTGTTGAACTTGAAATAACGGAAACGGAACCGGGATTCAAGGGCGATACATCAACGGGAGCGACTAAACCTGCAATTCTTGAAACGGGTGCACAGGTCAAGGTTCCGCTGTTTGTTAACCAGGGCGATGTAATAAGGGTCGACACAAGGACAGGCGAGTACATGGACAGAGTTTAAAAATTTAATTATTATATAAACGAAAGCAAACGAATGGAGGAAATAAGAATGAGCTATTTAAAAGAAAAGGTATCGTACGTAAAGGGGCTTTTTGACGGAATGAAGGTTGACGAAACTACAAACGAGGGAAAATTATTTAAAAGCATAATAGATCTGTTAAATGAAGTTGCGTTGGAAATGGATGATGTGGAAGAAGTTCAGGAAAGCTTAAGCGAGCAGATTGACGCAATTGATGAGGATTTGGCCGAAATTGAAAAGGACTTTTATGATGAAGATGAAGATTATGATGATTCAATTGAATGTCCTCACTGCGGAGAAGAATTTGATATTGACGAAGATGTGATCAGCGAGGAAACACAGGCAATAGAATGCCCAAACTGCAAAGAAAAGATTGAAATTAACTGGGATTGTGATTGTGACTGTGACGAATGTGAAGACGAAAAAAAAGACTAATGATTTTTAAAAAAGAGCGATAAAAATTCGCTCTTTTTTATTTGTCCAAAAGGCAGACAAGTTGATATTGTGCATTTATAATGCTATAATGAAGCTACTGGTTCCAGACTTTTGGGAGGTATTTTACAATGAGCGAAACAGAACAAAATACAACCGAAGATATAGGGGCAATAAAAGTATCGGATGAAGTTGTTGCGATTATCTCAGGTATATCGGCAACTGAAGTTCCGGGTGTTGCAGGGATGAGCGGAGGAATTGCCGGCGGTATCGCTGAAATGCTTGGAAGAAAGAACCTTGCCAAAGGTGTCAAAGTCGAGGTCGGAGAGAAAGAAGCCGCAATTGATCTGTATATAATTGTTGAGTATGGATGCAGGATACCTGATGTGGCATGGGAAATACAGGAACGTGTTAAAAAGTCAGTTGAAACAATGACGGGTTTAAGTGTTATCGAAGTAAACATACATATACAGGGTGTTAATATTGAAAAAGACTTCAAAAAAGATATAACCGAGGAAGTACCTAAATCAAAGTGATTTTTATAATTTTCCCTTCCGGGATTTATACGAAAGAGGTGGGTATATGAATATCTTATTTAGAATTTTACTGGCCGTATATGCGTTTTTTGTTGCAGTCATTTCTGTGTTTGTTTGCTTAATCGCGATAAGTCCGACAATTTTTAACGGCATGTCAGAAAACATATTGGGCGATTTAACATCAACGTTCCAAAGCCGGATACTTTTATTTGATGTAGCTTTTGTTCTTCTTATTCTGAGTGTTTTATTTCTGTTGTCCGGAATAAAGAGCAATAAAGATAGAAAAGCAATCAGCAAATTCTCAAACATTGGCGAAATCAAAATTTCTTTGACATCGATTGAAAATATTGCACTTGCCGCGGCAAAAAGATTGAATGGTGTAAAAGAGTCAAAGGCCGTGGTTAATAAAACAAACGAAGGTGTTTCGATTGTTATAAAAACTTTAATTGTTTCAGATATGAACATTCCCGAACTTTCAGAGGATATTCAGGCTAAGGTAAAGAGTCTCGTAGAACAGACTACCGGTATAAAGGTCAACGAGGTGAAAGTCATTGTCGAAAATATTCATACCGGATTTAAGACCAGAGTAGAGTGACGAAGGTAGGAGGAATATTTATGGACAAAGACTGGCTATTGAATTTCTATAGATCAAACAAGGGCGGAATTATTGGAGCGGCAGTAGGCTTGGTGTTTGCATTCTTTATTATGTTCGCGGGGTTTTTCTGGGCTATTTTTATTGCAATATGCACAGGTATAGGTTATTATGTTGGCAAAAGATTGTCTGACGATAAAGAATATGTAAAAAATCTTTTGGATAGAATTTTACCACCGGGCACATACAGATAGCAAACGATTCAGTCGAGGGGAGTTTTTTAAATGGGAAGAAGAGCGTCGAGGGATATAGCTATGAAGCTCTTATACCAATTGGAAATACAAAAGGAAGATAAAGAAGAACAGATTGATATTACTTTAGCTCAAAATGATCTTTCAAAAAACGATAGGAATTATGTTCTTGATGTGGTTAAGGGCGTATTCGAGAACCTGTCATATATTGATAAAGTAATTGATAAGTATTCCAAAGGGTGGAAAATAAACAGAATATCTAAAGTTGACTTATCAATATTAAGACTCAGTATTTACGAAATTGGTTTTATGAACGATATACCTTTCAGCGTATCGGTAAATGAAGCGGTCGAACTTGCCAAAAAATACAGCAATGAAGATGCCGGCTCTTTTGTAAACGGTATACTCGGAAAGGTTTCAAAGGCAAGAATATTACCATTGGAAAGCAGCGATGAAGAAGTTTAAACAAGAAACCAAGAAGGATAGCTATGAATCAAATTCTATCTGTCTCAGAAATTAACCGATATATCAAAGAAATCATCTCACGCGACCTGGTCCTTGGAAACATCATGGTAAGGGGCGAACTGTCAAATTATATTTATCATAGCTCAGGGCATATGTATTTTTCACTGAAGGACGAATCAGGGATTATTAAATGCGTTATGTTCAAAGCAAGTGCTTCTCGTGTTAAATTCAAACCGGAAAGCGGTATGAAAGTAATTATAAAAGGGTATGTTTCCGTTTTTGAAAGGGATGGGATATATCAGCTATATGCCGAAGATATGCAACCTGACGGCATTGGGAGTCTTCATATTGCTTTCGAACAGTTGAAAGCGAAACTTGCGTCAGAAGGCCTTTTTGACGTCAGCAGAAAAAAGTCATTACCCTTTCTGCCACAAAAAATTGCTGTTGTTACATCGCCTACCGGTGCGGTAATTAAAGATATAATGAATGTTCTGTTCAGAAGGTTTCCAAACATTGAACTTATGATATTTCCTACCGCGGTACAGGGTGAGACTGCCGCCGGGCAGATTGTTCACGCCATTGAAAAACTCAATGAACTTAACGAGGCTGATGTAATTATTATTGCGCGGGGCGGCGGGTCACCGGAGGATTTATGGCCGTTCAACGAAGAGAAAGTTGCAAGAAGCATTTACGATTCTTCAATACCTGTTATATCAGCTGTCGGACATGAGACTGACTTTACTATTTGTGATTTCGTTGCGGATTTTCGGGCACCGACTCCCTCGGTTGCCGCTGAAATAGTGATTCAGGAGAAGCGGGCGCTTCTCGACAGAATCTCATCCGATACAAAAGCAATAAGGAATTTATTGATTATAGATGTTAAACAAAAAAGAGACAAATATCAGAAGATAATGGAAAGTTATGTTTTTAAACAACCATTTGACAGAGTTTATCAGGAAAGACAGAAACTCGATTCATTTGAGAAATATTTAAATATAGGACTTATGGCCAACATAGACAGAATGAAAGCAAAACTGGGGATTATCACCGGAAAGCTCGATGTACTGAGCCCTTTGACAATATTAAGCAGAGGATACAGCGTTGCAGTAATGGAATCAGGACGTAATGTTGTTAGATCCTATAAAGACGTAAAAAAGAATGATAAGCTGGAAATAATAATTGAAGATGGTTTTATCGGATGTACGGTAAATACATCACAGCAAAACGAGGGAGGGTATTATGGAAGAAAAGAAGAAAAGTTTTGAATCTGCCTTAACAGATCTCGAAAAAATTGTACAAAATCTTGAGAACGGCGACCTTACACTTGATGAATCAATTGCAGCTTTTCAGAAGGGGATCGAATTATCGAGATATTGTTCGAAAGAGCTTAATTCAGCTGAAAAGAAGATAAGTGTCCTCCTGGAAGATGAAAAAGGAAACATAGAGAAAAAGAATTTTTCGGATAAGGAGGAAGAATAATTGATAACACATTTTGATAAGAAATACGCAAAATTTTCAAATGTTATTAATGTTAATCTTGAAAAATATATCAGTATTCAAAAGGACGCAGAAATGCCATGGGCCTCGCTGTATAATTCCGTTAAGTACAGCCTTATGGCGGGAGGAAAGCGCCTCAGACCTGTTATAGGACTTGCTGTTGCAGAGATGCTTGATTGTGATTTTGAAAAGATTCTGCCATATTTATGTGCGATTGAAATGATACACACATATTCTTTGATACATGATGACCTGCCGGTTATGGATAACGACGATTATAGACGTGGAATTCCGACAAACCACAAGGTTTTCGGTGAGGCCAAA
The DNA here is from genome assembly GCA_041662985.1 of Clostridia bacterium. Lineage (GTDB taxonomy): Bacteria > Bacillota > Clostridia > Acetivibrionales > JBAZRJ01 > JBAZRJ01. The sequence goes on along the minus strand of JBAZRJ010000007.1, from coordinate 844 downwards.
GCTGTTTTGGCAGGTGACGCACTTTTGAATTCTGCCTTTGAGACAATGCTCAGCGATGTTTCGACCTCGGATTTAAATGAATATAAAGGCAAAGTTGATGCAATGCAATTTATTGCAAAAGCTTCAGGCATTAACGGAATGATTGCCGGGCAGGTATTGGATATTGATTCGGAGGGAAAGAAAATATCAGAGAGTACGCTGAAGCAAATGCATAAATTGAAAACGGGTGCGTTAATCAAAGCATCAGTCTTAGCGCCTGCGTATATCTGCTCTGCCACTGGCGAGCAATTTATGAAACTTGAAATGTTTTCCGAAAATATCGGTCTTGCATTTCAAATCAAGGATGACATTCTTGATGTTGTGGGAAACTTTGAAAATATGGGAAAGAAAATGGGCGGAGATGAAATAAAGAATAAATCGACTTTTATTTCAATGTATGGTCTGGAACAATCGAAAGTTAAACTGAGAGAAGCAACCAGAAATGCAATTTCATCGCTCGATATATTCGGAGAAAAAGCAGCATTTCTTATTGAACTGACTGAATTCATTGAAAAAAGAAATAAGTAATGAATCGCGAGATTAGTCAATATACGACGATTGACGCTGAGACATGTATACCTGCAATAATGTAACAACCTAAACTATGCCGATTGGAACTCATATTGCCGTAAAGCGCCCTTTAGTAATACGCCGGGATGTGCTATAATAGTAAGTTGTAATGGCATTTTATGAAGGATGTTTACGTAAAATTTTTTAGTGGTGCAGTATTCTAGTCAGGACTCCTGATTCTGAGGACGGGCCTAAAAATCCGTTTAAGGGCACATCGATGAAGTTCCTTGTGTCG
>JBAZRJ010000006.1:0-59263 GCA_041662985.1 Clostridia bacterium | reverse complement strand
TTTTAATGTTCCGTGCCATATGTTGGAAAGTTGACTTGACATTAGACTTCCTCCAAAAAGAATATGATAAAAGATATAGTGAAGTATTTTTACTATATCAGAAATTCTTTTAATGTTCAATAAAAAACCGAAAGATATCCACAGAAAAATTAAAAAAAAGTGCGTTTATCCACACTTGTAAAATTGGTGCTGTTTTTACGGAGACATGTCAAAAAAGTGCTTCTTGACATAGCACGAACATTTATATATAATTGTTTTGCTTTCTTAAAATAAGGAAAGTAAGTTTAAAAAATACGAACAGTAATTATATTAAATATAATTCTAATTTAAATTATTCGGCACAAGAACGGGGGATTATTTTGTTAAGAACATTTCAACCAAAAAAGAGACAAAGAAGCAAGGTTCACGGTTTCAGGAAAAGAATGGGCACTAAAAGCGGAAGAAAAGTTATTCAGAGACGCAGACTAAAGGGCAGAAAGTTGCTTACAGCGTGAGACCGCATGAGTGTGGTCTTTTTCTTTAACATGAATTTATGTTGAAAATTGTTTTGCACAAGAGGATACTATGGTAAAAACCATATCTTTGAAAAAAAATTATGAATTCGCGCGAACCTACAAAAAAGGCAGGTTCTATGTCGGAAAATATATAATTTTATACGTTTTACCGAACAGTATGCCCGTGAACAGACTCGGCATAACCGTAAGCAAGAAGGTTGGAAAAAGCGTCATACGAAACAGAGAGAAAAGACTAATCAAAGAAAGCTACAGATTTTATGAAGAATATACAGCTGACGGTTTCGATTTTGTATTTGTCGCAAGAGCATTTGAAATTTATCAGCCGACTTTCGTTGAAATTAAAAAAGAAATGAAGTTTTTATTAAAGAAATTGGAAGTTTTTAATGCGGAGAAATGGAATTGTTTAAAAAGTTGTTAGTCAGTTTGTTTAGGATATATCAAAAAAGGATATCTCCTTTAAAAAAGCCCAGTTGCAGATTTTATCCAACCTGTTCGCAATATGGCATAGAGGCGGTAACAAAGTATGGAGCGCTGAAAGGCGGATTCATGCTTACCAAAAGGATTTTGAAATGTCACCCGTTTCATCCGGGAGGATATGATCCGGTTAAATAAAAGGGGACAAACGAAATATTTAAGTTGATTTATTAAGTTTTTCCAAGGGAAGTATTTATCCCTCGGGTACTTATATATAAAGGAGTATAAACGAAAAATATGAATCTTGATTTTATTGCAATACCATTAGGACATTTCTTAAATTTTATTTACACGTCGCTCAAATTTCTTGACCCTTCAGACACCCAAAGCGTAGCATTTGCATATGGTTTATCAATAATTCTGTTTACGTTGATAATAAAAACAGTTTTATTGCCGCTTACCCTTAAACAGTATAAATCAACCGCAAAGATGCAGAAGGTGCAGCCTCAGATTAAAGAGCTTCAAACAAGACACAAGGGCGATAAAGAAAAATTGAATACCGAAATGATGAAGGTTTACAAAGAAAACAATGTAAACCCCGCAGGTGGCTGTCTCCCGCTATTGATACAATTTCCGATAATAATCACGTTATATTGGGTTATCATTCAGCCGTTGAAATTCATGCTTGGCAAAACACCGGAGCAGGTAACCAATCTTATCGCTGCAGCAAACAAAATAATTACGGAAAACCATCTTGGAATTTCCCTTTTCAATAAAACTTCAAATGAGATTGATATATTAAACTTTTTTAACAGCAACATAAAACTAATCGGCAGCAATTGGGATGCGCTGGTTGGGAATGTCAATCTGAAGGTAGGCGAGCTTATTAATATGAATTTCCTGGGGCTTCATCTTGGAGAGAAAGCCCAGTATTCACCGAGCCTGCTCTTTGGACCAAAGGCCGGAATTTATATTCCTCTGTTATTACTTGTTATCATAGGTGTCGCGGCTACATTTATATCAGCGAAATTAATGATGCCGCCTAAAGCAGATCCTGCCGCAGTTGCCAAAAAAGAAGCCGGACCTGCAAGCTCCATGCAAAACAGTATGCTCTATATCGGACCGATAATGACTTTATTCTTTGCATTTGCTTTTCCTGCAGGAGTTGTTCTTTATTGGACCGTAGGTTACATATTCCAGGTATTCCAGCAGTTATATGTAAACAAAAACATTCACCATAGATCGGAGGCAAAATAAAAGGGATGGAAAATACTATTGAAAAAACGGGAAAAACCGTTCAGGAAGCTATAGACGAAGCCTTAGGAGAATTAAATGTTGACGAGAGCAGGGTTAATATAGAAGTCATTGACGAAGGCACGAAGGGATTATTCGGAAGAGGCGGAACCAAAGCTAAAGTTATAGTAACTTTGAAAGAGCCAACAGTAGAAAAAGCCATAAATTTTATTGCGGATGTACTTGAAAAAATGAATATTTCAGCTGAATATGAAGTTGAAGAAGATGACGAATCAATATTGATAAGAGTCAGCGGAGAAGATATAGGAATTGTAATAGGGCGCAGGGGGGAAACTCTCGACTCATTGCAATACCTCACGAGCCTTGTTGTCAATAAGAACAGAGAAAATTACAAGAGAATAATAATCGATATTGAAAACTACAGACAAAAAAGAGAAGAGACTCTTGTAAGACTTGCAAACAGGCTAGCCGACAGAGTTGTAAAATATAAAAAAGAAGTTACGTTAGAACCAATGAATCCATACGAGAGAAGAATTATTCATTCAACACTTCAGGAATTTAAGGGTGTTGAGACATATAGTGTCGGGGATGACCCGAACAGAAAAGTAGTTATAACATTAAAAGGGTAATAAGATTTTAAGCGAAACGATATGGACTGTTAATGTCGGTTGATATATGCAAAATAAATTGCAGCCGGATGTTTTCGGTCCATTTTTATTATTATTTTGGAAGGAACAGCGCATGTACAAGGAAGATACAATTGCAGCAATATCTACCCCTTTCGGAACAGGCGGAATAGGGATTGTCAGGATTTCAGGAGACAATGCTTTTGATATTGCCAAAAATATTTTCAGAGGAAAAACGGACTTTGATAAAATTCGCTCAAATTCAATTAAATATGGGAAAATAACCGATCCAAAAAGTAAAATAACGATAGATGAAGTTTTACTGTCAAAGATGAAAGCGCCCGATACATATACGAGGGAAGATTTAATAGAGATAAACTGCCATGGCGGCTCTATCGTAACGGGAACTATTTTGGAGCTTGTCCTGAGGCAGGGAGCAAGGCTTGCCGAGCCGGGTGAGTTTACAAAACGAGCCTTCTTAAATGGCAGGATTGACCTGACAAAAGCTGAGGCTGTTATCGATGTTATCAATTCCAAAACAAAAGAGAGCACTAAAGCTGCAATTGAACAGCTGGAAGGGAGCCTGTCGGTAAAAATCAAAGAAATTCGTCAAAGAATAATCGGTCTTCTGGCTCACATCGAAGTGACGGTTGATTATCCAGAACATGATATCGAAGAAATAACCGGAAGAATGGTATATGATGAACTGAAAAAAATAAAAACCGAGCTCGAATCACTGATTAAGAATTTTGATAAAGGCAGGATTTTAAGAGACGGGATTAAAGCAGTAATCGCCGGAAGGCCGAACGTTGGCAAATCCTCTCTTCTGAATGTTCTTTCCGGCAGAGAAACGGCGATTGTTACAAACATTCCGGGCACGACAAGGGATATTGTTGAAGAATATATCAACATAAGAGGGATACCGGTCAGACTTCTTGATACTGCAGGAATAAGAAAAACGGACGATACGGTTGAAAAGATAGGCGTCGAGAAGGCTTCAACCGCAATGAAAGACGCAGATCTTGTAATTATAATTACTGATGTCGCCGAAGGGCTTACAAAAGCCGACATCAAATTGTTGGAGACGACAAAAAACAAGAAGGTTCTTGTTCTGATAAACAAAATCGATTTGGCAACAGACATGCAAATCGAAGAGATGCAGAGAGCCCTTACAAAATATGGTGTTGTTGCAGTATCGCTGAAGGACAGCACAAACATCGAAGAAATTGAAGAGAATATAATTAGTATAATTTTATCAGACGAAATCAGTCAAAACAATGAAATCCTTGTTACAAATATACGTCATAAAATGCTTATAGACAAGGCGCTGCAAAGTATTGAAGAAGCTTGTGAATCACACGAAAACAGAATGCCGCTTGACATGATTACAATCGATATAAATGCTGCGGCTCAGCATCTGGGTGGTATCACAGGCGAAAATGCAAGCGAGGATGTTTTAAATGAAATCTTCAGCAGATTTTGCATCGGAAAATAGAGAAAGATTGAAAAGGACAAAAATTGACTTTTAAGAACAAGAGTACTGATTAATTTTGGAGGACGTACATGGATTTTTTTGCGGATGAGTACGATGTAGTTGTGGTTGGTGCAGGTCACGCGGGTTGTGAGGCTGCGCTTGCTTCGGCGCGTCTTGGATTAAAAACAATAATATTTGCAATAAATCTTGACAGCATTGCAAACATGCCCTGCAATCCAAGTATCGGCGGTACTGCAAAAGGCCATCTTGTGAGAGAAATAGATGCTTTGGGCGGTGAAATGGGAAAGACAACCGATAAAACCTTCCTGCAATCCAAAATTTTAAATTCCGCTAAAGGGCCGGCCGTTTATTCTTTAAGGGCACAGGTCGACAGGAGAATGTATCAGATAAAGATGAAAAGCACACTGGAAGAACAGGAAAATCTTGATATAAAGCAGGCCGAGGTTGAGAGTATTATTGTCGGGAAAAACAAAGAAATTACGGCTGTAAAAACCCATACAGGAGCAATATTTACTTGTAAAGCTGTAATTCTTACGACAGGAACTTATCTGAAAGGCAGAGTAATAATCGGTGATGTCAGCTTTAATGGCGGACCGGACGGACTTTTCCCTTCAAATTTGCTATCTGACAGTCTCACAGAAAACGGAATAGCACTTTACAGATTCAAAACAGGAACGCCCGCAAGAATCAACAGACGTTCGGTCGATTTTTCAAAAATGGTCGAACAACCCGGAGATGAAAAAGTCACACCGTTTTCATTTGAAAATGAGGAATTGGAAAGAGATCAGGTTTCATGCTGGCTGACATATACGAACAGTGAAACGCACAGAGTTATCAAAGAAAATCTTGACAGATCACCTCTGTATTCGGGAGATATAAAGGGTGTCGGCCCCAGATATTGCCCGTCAATCGAAGACAAGGTAATAAGGTTTTCCGAGAGACCGAAACATCAGGTTTTTGTAGAGCCTATGGGTGAAGACACACAGGAAATGTACCTGCAGGGAATGTCTTCAAGTTTACCGGAGGATGTCCAGGCAAAGATGATTAAAACGATTCCGGGATTAGAAAACGCAGTTATAATGAGAAACGCTTATGCAATTGAATATGACTGCATCGATTCAACACAATTGAAACTGACCTTAGAGTTTAAAAATATAAAAGGATTATTTTCAGCGGGACAGATAAATGGGAGTTCGGGTTATGAGGAAGCTGCCGCACAGGGATTGATTGCAGGAATTAATGCTGCAAAGAGCATTAAATCCGAGGAACAGCTTGTTCTCGACAGATCTCAATCCTATATAGGAGTGCTGATCGACGACCTTGTTACGAAGGGAACGAAAGAACCTTACAGAATGATGACCTCGAGAGCCGAATACAGACTCCTCTTAAGGCAGGACAACGCCGACATCCGTCTGACACCGATTGGCTATAAAGTCGGACTTATAAGCGAGGAACGATATAACAAACATTTGATTAAAGAAAAAGAAATAGAAAAAGAAATAAAGAGAATTAAAAAGGTTGATATTCCGCCTTCGGAAAAAGTAAACGAATTTTTAAGAAGAAAGGAAAGCTCGGAAATAAGTTCGGGAGTAAAATTAATCGAACTTCTGAAAAGACCCGAGCTAAACTATGAAAGCCTCGACGAACTTGACGCCGGGCGGCCCGAATTGAAAACGGCCGTTTACGAACAGGTCGCTGTTTCAGTAAGATATGAAGGATATATAAAACGTCAAATGCAACAGGTTCAGCAGTTTAAAAAACTCGAGGAAAGAAAACTTTCACCGGATATCGATTATGACGAAATCAAAAACCTGTGTGTTGAAGCAAGACAAAAATTAAACAAGGTAAAACCGGAATCACTTGGTCAGGCATCAAGAATATCAGGCGTTTCACCGGCCGATATTTCGGTATTGCTGATATATCTTGAACAGCAAAAACGCAAACGAAGCAAAAAATAATTAGAAAACAAAAGCAGATAAATATATAATTTATTCAGAGCAACAAAAGTCTAAAATATATTTACGGGAGGAAAAATGAATAAAGAGCTTCAGAACCTGCTCATAGAAGGAGCAGAAGCTTTTTCAGAAAGCATAAACGAAGAACAAATCGAAAAATTTGTCTTATACATGGATCTTTTGAAAGAATGGAACGGGAGATTCAATCTTACTGCGATTGAAGACGACCGCGATGTGATTGTAAAACATTTCATTGATTCATTAAGCATACTTCCGTACATTAAAAAGGGCAAAAAAGAGAACAATTCAAATGACTGCAAAAGAGACAGCAATTCAAGATTCGATGATAAAGGAAATGATTTAGACGACAATTTATATGTTGGCAGTAAATTGAGTCTGATAGATATCGGCTCGGGAGCAGGTTTTCCCGGAATACCGGTCAAAATTTTAAGAGATGATATCAGCGTCACTCTTGTTGATTCGCTTGAAAAACGAGTCAAATTCTTAAAAGAGGTCACTGCAAGGCTTGACCTTAAAGGCATGTCCTCTTTGCATGGCCGTGCCGAGGATTTTGGAATGAATCCGAAATACAGGGAAAGGTTTGATATCTGTACCGCAAGGGCAGTTGCGAACCTGCCGGTTCTTCTGGAGTATTGTCTTCCTTTTGTGAAGATTGGCGGAATATTTATTGCGATGAAAACGAGTAATAACGAAGAGATGGAAAATTCGAAAAAGGCTCTTGAAATTCTCGGCGGAGAAATCGAGAAAATAAATGATATAACTTTACCCTCAAGTTCGATAAAAAGAAGTATAATAGTAGTTGGGAAGAAACGTGCCACACCTGCTCAATATCCCAGAAAAGCGGGGAAAGCGTCAAAAGGACCAATCATTTAGTTATTTCAATAAAAAGTGGACAGAGTCTTTAAATTTTAATAAAATATATAAAGAATATTAAAAGTTTTAAAAGCGAAAAGAGGTAAGTTTTAATGCCGGACACAAACGATTTCAAGCTTCAAAAGATTATACCTGTTGATATAGAAGCGGAAATGAAAAAATCTTTTATTGACTATTCAATGAGTGTTATCATCGACAGGGCGCTTCCTGATGTCAGAGACGGCCTGAAACCCGTGCACAGAAGGATTTTATATGCAATGTACACCCTTGGGTTCACACCTGATAAAGCACACAGAAAATGCGCAACCACAGTCGGTGAATGTCTGGGTAAATACCATCCGCATGGCGATGTTGCTGTATATGACAGCATGGTCAGAATGGCACAGGAATTTTCATTAAGACATATGCTCGTCGACGGACACGGTAACTTCGGCTCGAGAGACGGCGATATGCCTGCAGCAATGAGATATACAGAGGCAAGGCTTTCGAAGATTTCAATGGAAATGCTGTCCGATATCAATAAAAACACAGTCGATTTCAAAGCGAACTTCGATGATCACGAGGTTGAACCTGAAGTCCTTCCGTCAAGATTTCCGCAGCTCCTGGTCAATGGTTCTTCGGGTATAGCTGTCGGTATGGCTACAAATATTCCGCCGCACAATCTTGGGGAAGTAATCGACGGAGTCTGTAAAGTTATAGATGATCCCGAAATTTCAATCGACGATTTGATAAAAATAATCAAAGGACCTGACTTTCCTACCTTTGGAACGATTGTGGGAAAACAGGGTATTAAAGATGCTTACAAGACCGGAAGAGGCAGAATTATGGTTCGATCTGAAGCAACAATTGAACAGATGAATGCCACAAGGCAGAGAATAGTTGTAAGCGAGCTGCCTTATCAAGTGAATAAAGCGAGACTTATCGAGAAAATCGCCGAGCTTGTAAAAGAGAAAAGAATTGACGGAATTTCCGACTTAAGAGATGAATCCGGCAGAAATGAAGCTGTCAGAATTATTATAGAGCTAAAAAGAGAAGCAAATGCAAATGTTGTTTTAAACCAGCTTTACAAACATACTCAGATGCAGGATGCATTCAATGCCAACATGCTTGCGATTGTTTCATCGGAGGACAAGAAACTAGAACCAAAGATTCTGAATTTACGCCAAATAATTGATTATTACATTAAATATCAGGAAGAAGTCGTAAGAAGAAGGACGCAGTTTGACCTCGAAAAAGCAGAAGCAAGAGCTCACATCCTGGAAGGTCTGAAAATTGCAATTGACAACTTGGACGAAGTTATAAAAATTATCAGAGCTTCAAAGACTGAGGTTCTTGCGAAGCAAAACTTAATTGAAAGATTTGATTTCAGCGAAAAACAGGCTCAGGCAATTGTAGACATGAGACTGGGAAGACTTACCGGACTCGAGCTTGAAAAGCTGATATCCGAATATAATGAATTGCTTGAGAAAATAAAACATTTCAAAAATCTTCTTGAGAACACTCATTTGCTGATGGGTGTGGTAAAGACAGAAATGATTGAAATCAAAAACAAATTCGCCGATAAGAGAAGGACAAAGATAATAATTGACGAAAGCGAAATTGATATTGAGGATTTAATTGACGAAGAAGAAAGTGCTATTACCCTTACGCATTTCGGGTACATAAAAAGACTTGCGGCGGATACGTACAAGAGCCAGAGAAGAGGCGGCAAAGGTATTGTGGGACTTAGCACGAGAGAAGAAGACTTTGTGGAAAATCTCTTTATCACATCGACGCATCACTTTATTATGTTCTTTACGAACAAAGGCAGAGTCTATAGATTGAAGGCCTACGAGATTCCTGTTGCAGGAAGGCAGGCAAAGGGAACGGCAATTGTAAATCTGCTTCAGTTGGAAAGCGATGAAAAGGTTACCGCCGTAATTCCGATTGCAGAATATAAAGAAGGTCTGAATCTCTTTATGGCAACAAGAAAAGGTATTGTTAAAAAGACAAAATTGATGGCTTACGACAATATCAGAAAAGGCGGACTGACTGCAGTTGTTATAAGAGAAGGCGATGAGCTGATTGATGTTAAATTGACCGACGGACATCAGGATGTAATGCTTGTTACCAGAAACGGAATGTCAATCAGATTTAAAGAAAGCAATGCAAGATCTGTTGGCAGAGTTTCCATAGGTGTTATAGGCATCAATCTTTCGGATGACGATTATGTAATGGGCATGGAAGTTTGCGAAGAAAATAAATGTTTATTGTGTGTAACCGAAAACGGATTCGGGAAGAGAACCGAACTTAAAGAATATAAATCGCAAACAAGAGGCGGAAAAGGAATTCTTACATACAGATGCACCGATAAGACCGGTCAGATTGCCGGCATGGAGCTTGTTGACGATTTTGATGACATCATGCTGATAAGCATAGACGGCACAATAATAAGAATCAATGTCAGAGATATCAGTATATTAGGCAGGGCAACGCAGGGCGTAACGCTTATGAGAATGAACGAGGGCAACAGCGTCGTCAGCATAGCGAGAATTCTAAACGAACCTGAAGATGATACAGTCGAAGAACTTGAAGACGCTGATATTATCGGCGATGAAGAGATAAAAGTATTTGAAGGATTATCTGAAATCGAAGATTTACAGGACGATGAATAAAATAGGATAATTTGAAGAAAAATGCAAAAATTGAAGCTGCTGAAGATTCACTTTCGTTAATCAGGCATGGAGATTTGAAACAATAGATTTTTATAAGTGTCAAAATATGTATCTTCTGCTGAATTAAAAGGAGAATATTTATGTCAAATTCAAAAGAGCAAACAGAAAATATCAACCAGGTGCCTTCTTCATCAGAAGCAAATCAAGCAATTATCCTGAAAAAAAGAAAGAGCAAGTGGAAATTAATTATTATAATTGCAATAGTTTCTCTAATCGCAGTTGTGGCAACTTGTTTTTTTGTTAATATAAACGCGCCGAAAAAAAATGTAGTATCAAAATCAGGTAACATTGTAAACCTGGGTATCGTTGCACAACAGGGGGATTGGATTTATTATTCTAATGAAGACGATCATGGGTATCTCTATAAAATAAAAACAGATGGCACAGGTAAAACAAAATTAAACAGTGACTATTCCTTGTTTATCAATGTTGCGGATGACTGGATTTATTATAAAGCTAACTATGGTGAATTTGGCATATTCTATAAAATACGAACAGACGGAACAGAAAGGACTTTAATAAATAATGACGATATTATTTTTATTAATGTTGTAGGTGATTGGATATATTATCTGAATATTGGTCAAGGCGCATATGAAAACTATATCTATAAAATCAAAAAAGATGGTACAGAAAGAACAAAATTAAATAATGACAATAGCAGCTATATAAATGTTGTAGGTGATTGGATTTATTATATTCGGAAACCATATGATTATACTGAATTCATGAAACCAAGGCACAAAAATTCAATATATAAAATAAAAACAAATGGCACGAGCAGAACAAAATTAAGCAATGATGATACTGAGATAATAGTTGTCGAAGGTGACTGGATTTATTATGATGATGGTAATGGTTTAAGTAAAATTCTCACCAACGGTACAAATCGAACAAAAATATGCAGTGACATCATTGGTTTTATGAATGTTGAAGGCAATTGGATATATTATTCTAATGAAGACGATCATGGGTATCTCTATAAAATAAAAACAGATGGTACAAACAGAATTAAGTTGAATAATGTAGGAACGATAGATATAAATATTTTAGGCGACTGGATTTATTATTTAAAAACTCACCTTGATAATCAGTCCATTCCGGATTCTCATCTCTATAGGATTAAAAAAGATGGTACAGAAAGACAGGTATTTAAGTAGTTTTAATTAGCGATATGGATAGAACATCTAAGGTGGAACCGGAGATAGAAAGTATTCCAATTTTAGCTTTTAATAAGTTTGACCTCCTCTACCTTGGTTTTTCAGTATATCTTTTTTAAGGGTTGTTGCGCTAACATACAATCATTTACCCATTTTTCCAAAAAAGATGTAATCAATTTTATAAAGGCTGTTTTTATGGGAGTTAAGACAAATGAATTCAAAATTGGAGGCGAATTGTGGACGATAAAGTGAAAAGTTTTATTGATCAAGAAAGCGGGATACCACATAAAAAAGCTTTAAGATCTTTTGCTTTTACTGTTGTCATTTTGGGAATCCCCACGGCTTTGCTTGGTAAAGGTTCAAATATTACCTCGATAATAATTATTCCAATAATGCTGTTTTTTGTTGGTTGGACTATTTATATTTCATTTAAAGTTGAAAAGAAAAGGAAATTGTTTTATCTTTATCTTGGTTTAGATAGCGTTTTTCAATCACTTATTTTCTTACTGGCAAGTTACAAATTACTTTCAACTATTTTATATATATCACCAATGACAATATTAATAGTGATGCTGTCTTATTGTATGTTTATTTTTATCAGCCTATTGGTTATAATGAAATTAATAAAAAGCGGGTTCTATTTAAAACACAAGAATGGAAAGGTTGCTGTCTCTTTAATATTTCCATTTGCAGTGTTAGGACTTCTTATTGGGAAGGCCACAGCACCTTACATTAGCCAAAATACTGCTATAACAATTATTTCGTATTTTTTTGTATTCACAGCAGTTGTTTTTTCAATTGGATCGATAAGTGTATTAAAGTTTATATTAATAAGGAAACTAGAGAGAGAAGAAAGTCTAACAATTTCTAACAAGCATCAAAGATCCAATTAAGGCTTTTTTGATGTGCAGGTGACCTTTACAAAAAAAGGTTTAAGTAATAAAATTAATAAAGCAGTTATTGAGTAAAAAAGTGGCGAAGAATAGTATCGATAACTCAATTGCAAAAAGTGAAGAACAGGTATAGTTAATGCTATTTGAGAAAAATGATTTGGTAAAAAAAATAAAGAAGTTAAAGACAGAAAGAGATGCGGTAATTGTCGCGCATAATTATCAGATAGATGAGGTTCAGGAAATCGCCGATGTTGTCGGAGATTCATTTGCACTAAGCAAATATTGCGCGGATACAAAAAATAAGGTTATAGTTTTTTGCGGAGTTCGTTTTATGGCGGAGAGTGCGAAGATACTGTCCCCGGATAAAACCGTTCTTCTGCCAGAAAGTGATGCAGGCTGTCCGATGGCGGATATGGTTACGGCAGAAGCGCTTGTTGCCGCAAAGAAGGAGCATCCGAATGCAGCGGTTGTATGTTATGTAAATTCATCGGCGGAAGTGAAAGCCGAAAGCGATATATGCTGCACATCCTCAAATGCTGTTGCCGTAGTGAAGTCGGTTCCGCAGGAAGAAATTATTTTTGTGCCCGATAAAAATCTGGGTGATTATGTACAAAAACAGGTGCCCGAAAAAAAGATGATATTGTGGGACGGTTATTGCATAACACATAATAAGATTAAATTGGAGGATGTTCTTAAAATGAAAATGCTCCATCCGGATGCAAAGCTGCTGGTTCATCCGGAATGCAGACCTGAAATAGTTGCGATTGCTGATTTTGTGGGAAGCACAAAAGCGATTATAGATTATTCAGCCAAACATGAAGATAATAAATATATAATCGGCACCGAAATGGGTGTTTTGTACAAGCTAAAAAAAGACGGCCCGAAGAAGACATTTTACCTGATGTCACAGGGGTTGATTTGCCCGAACATGAAAAAAACTTCGCTTGAGAGTGTTTACAAATCGTTGAGAGATATGAAAAATGTAATTGAGCTCGACGAGGTCGTTATGGCAAGGGCAAGGATTGCACTGGATAAAATGCTCGAAATTGTATAAAAATTAAATGTACAAAAAAGCCTTCGGTTAATCCGAAGGTTTTTAACAAACATGCATAATATATAATACCGAAAGAAGGCGCACAGTGGAGAATTTTAGGTATCTCATGGATTTTGACACAACAAAAATTAAAACAGAGTACCATGACGTAATAATAATCGGAAGTGGAATTGCAGGGGTTTATACGGCGCTTGAAATATCCTCCGGCTATGATGTTGCGATAATTACGAAGGAAAAATTGAATATCAGCAGTTCTGTTCTTGCGCAAGGCGGAATCGCCGTCTCGCTTGACAAAAAAGACTCACCGGAACTGCACTTCAAAGATACAATTTATGCGGGTGCGGGGCTTTGTGACGAAAAAAGTGTCTGGGTTCTTGTAAATGAAGCTGCAAAAAACATTAAAAAACTTGTTAAGTTCGGTGTAAATTTCGACAAAAAGGAAAGCAGCAAAGAATTATCGTTTTCGAGAGAAGCGGCTCATAGCATGAACAGAATCATTCATGCCGGCGATACAACAGGCAAAGAGGTTTGTGACAAGCTGATATCAGTTGTTCATACGAGAGACAATATTAAAATATTCGAAAGAACCTCGGTAGTTGATTTGCTTACAGAGGACAATGTCTGCAAGGGCCTGCTGGCTTATGACGAGGATTTGGATGAATTAAAAATATATAAAACGAATATAGTGATTTGTGCAGCAGGAGGTTACGGAAGATTGTTTGCGAACACTACGAACCCTGAGGTTGCAACCGGCGACGGTATTTGTATGGCTTACAGAGCTGGTGCGGAGCTTATGGATCTTGAGTTTGTGCAATTTCACCCGACGGTTTTGTTTCATCCGCAAAATAAGACATTCCTTATCTCAGAGGCAGTCAGAGGCGAAGGCGGTGTCCTGAAAAATATAAACGGCGAGAAATTTATGGACAAATATCATGAATTAAAAGATCTGGCGCCTCGGGATGTCGTGTCCCGCGCGATTTTTGCCGAAATGAAGGAGACCGGTTCGGACCATGTATTGCTTGACGTTACTTTTAAGGGAAAAACTTATTTGAAAAACAGATTTCCGAACATTTATAAGACGTGTCTGGAATACGGGTTGGATATTTCAAAGGATTTTATTCCGGTATGTCCGGCAGAACATTATTGTATGGGCGGTATAAGAACAGACATTTTCGGAAGAACAAACATAAAAGGGCTTTATGCATGCGGTGAAACCGCTTGCAATGGAATACACGGCGCGAACAGGCTTGCAAGCAATTCGCTTCTTGAAGGACTCGTATTCGGCCAAAAAATAAGTGACGAGGTTGATGATTTGCTGGGAAACTGTTCGGATAAAGAGAAGGATTTTGTAATAAAATATGAAACCAATAGAATTCCGCTTGAAATCGACATCGAAAAAGAGAGAAAGAGCATTGAATATTTTATGTCAGAGAAAGTCGGAATCATAAGGGACAGAGAAGGATTGCTTATTGCAAAACATGAGATTGACGAATGCGGCAATAAAATAAACAATATGCAGAATAAAACAGCCAGAGATTGTGAATTGCAGAACATGGCGGTTCTTTCGGGACTTATCGTAGATTCGGCGCTTGAGCGTGAAGAGAGCCGGGGAGCACATTACAGGTCGGATTTCCCGCTAACCGATGATGTTAATTGGAAGAGAAGCATTATAAAATCGATTAAAAAGTATTAAATTTATAATAGACAAACAGTACACAGATAATAGACAAACAAAGAAATAAATGAAATATAAAAAGTGAATAAGTCGATTTTTCGTACAGGAGGGCTTGAAAATGATTGATAAGAATTATATCGACAACTTAATAATTGAAGCTCTTAAAGAGGATATGCCGCAGGGTGATATTACCACGGACAACATAATTGACAAGAATTCGAAATCCAGAGCGAAGCTCATTGCCAAGGAAACCGGTATAATTGCGGGGCTTGGCATTGCCGAGAGAGTTTTTAAAATTGTTGATAAAAGCATCGAATTTAATTGTCTTATTTTGGATGGTACACTTGTGAATAACAAGGATGTAATCGCCGAAATATCGGGAAACACTTCAGCAATGCTAAAGGCGGAGAGAACCGCACTGAACATTTTACAGCATATGTCCGGAATTGCAACAAAAACACATGAATTCACAGTAATTGTTGAAGGCCTTCCGGTAAAGATTTACGATACAAGAAAGACATTGCCGGGACTTAGAAACCTTGAAAAATACGCAGTTACAGTCGGTGGAGGTACAAATCACAGATTTGGCTTGTCTGACGCCGTTTTGATTAAAGACAATCATATAAAAGCCGCGGGAAGTATCAGAAATGCAATAGCTTTAGTTAAGGGCAAAGTTCCGGATACGATTAAAATCGAAGTTGAAACCGAGACCATTGAGCAAGTAAAAGAGGCACTTAAAGCAAAAGCGGATATAATAATGTTGGACAATATGACTACAGAAATGATGTCAGAGGCAGTCGGTATTATTGAGAAGAAAGCGCTTGTTGAAGCGTCGGGAAATGTCAGCAAAGAGACTGTGCTTAATATTGCAAAAACAGGTGTTGATATTATTTCTATCGGTTCCCTGACTCATTCAGCAAAAGCGTTCGATATCAGCATGAAATTTATATAATTTTGATTGTTATAAAATCAGAATAGTACAGTCGAATATTGTCGTGAATTTGTCGAAAAACCACACCTAAAATGTAAGGGTGTTAAGTTGTAATTACCACTTGTGGATAAAGAAAAAACATATCCACAGCATAAGTTCCAAAATATTTAATCAAATAATGCTTTTTTTGTAAACACACTAAAATGAGGTGTTACAGGCAAAAAACGAAAAATTAATTTTGTCCACAAGTCTGTGGACAATACAGCAAAAAAACATGGATTAACTGCCGAAAAAGGCAATTTAAAGCGCAATATGGCTCTTATCTTATAAAAAATTTCTTATTTTTAAAACATTATAATGTATCAATTATTATTACATAGTGTTATAATAATTTCGGAGGATTTCGCTCTATACATAACAACAAGGCGGGTGGTATTTCTTGGGTAAATTGATTGTTAACGGGCTAAGAAAATTACAAGGCGAGGTTACTATCAGCGGTGCTAAAAATGCAGCAGTTGCTATAATACCGGCAGCCCTTTTAATAGACGGACCATGCAAAATTGAGAATGTTCCTGATATTAGTGATGTCAGGATTCTTAAAGATATCATGAAAAAACTCGGAGCTGATATGAAGTTTCAAGACAACAACACAATCATAATAGATTCCGGAGGAGTAAATAATTACGTCGCCAATTATGAAATGGTCAAGATAATGAGAGCATCATATTATCTTTTGGGAGCGCTTGTCGGAAGATTCAGAAAGGCGGAAGTTGCTTTCCCGGGCGGTTGTGATTTTGGTTTCAGACCGATGGATCAGCACATAAAGGGTTTTGAGGCAATGGGAGCCAAGGTTACTATTGAGCATGGAATAGTGAAAATTGATGCCGAAAAACTTGTCGGAAGCCAGATTTATCTTGATGTCGTCAGCGTCGGAGCAACAATTAACATTATGCTTGCGGCAGTGAAGGCCGAAGGAACGACAATTATCGAAAACTCAGCAAAGGAACCGCATGTAGTTGACATTGCGAACTTTTTAAATGCTATGGGCGCCAATATTAAAGGTGCAGGAACAGATGTAATAAAAATCAAAGGCGTTAGTGTTCTTCATGGAGGAGCCACGCATTCAATAATCCCCGATCAAATCGAAGCGGGTACATTTATGCTTGCAGCGGCTGCAACAAAGGGTGATGTGGTTATTAAGAATATCATACCGAAGCATATGGAATCTATTTCCGCGAAACTTATAGAAATGAATATAAAGATAGAAGAAGGCGACGACTGGGTCAGAGTTTTCACTGACGGGAATATTACCAAAGCCAATATAAAAACCCTTCCTTACCCCGGATTCCCGACCGACTTACATCCGCCAATGGCAGTGCTTCTATGCCTTGCGGATGGAACGAGTACCATTACCGAGGGAATATGGGATTCGAGATTCCAGTATGTCGATGAATTAAAACGCATCGGAGCCAATATAAGAGTTGATGGCAGAATTGCCGTAATAGAAGGGGTTGCTAAATTATCGGGGGCGCCTATAAAAGCCACAGATTTGAGAGCAGGCGCAGCAATGGTTATAGCGGGCTTGGTTGCGGAAGGCAAAACAGAAGTTGATTGCATAAAATATATTGACCGCGGGTATGAAAATTTCGAGGGCAAGCTGAAAGCTCTCGGAGCTGATATTACAAGGGTAGATTAATAAACTGTTTTTATAAGGGAGCTTACAAATGATGAAGGTTTGCAGTTTATTCAGCGGGAGCAGCGGAAATTCCATTTTCATAGCCAATGACGACACAAAGATACTTGTTGACGCAGGATTAAGCGCGAAAAGAATTATTGAGGCTCTTTGTTCCATAGATGAAGATCCAATGGAATTGAGTGCCGTTTTAATATCCCACGAACACAGCGACCATACCAAAGGTGCAGGAATCCTCTCGAGGAAACTCGGTATTCCTTTATATGCAAACGAAGAGACCTGGTTATCGATGGAATCGGATCTTGGCAAAATCAATCCTGAGAATAAAATGTACTTTGATATGAATAGCGAATTTGAGATTGGGAGTATTAAAATCAAGGCTTTTGCAATTCCCCACGATGCGGCAAACCCTGTCGGTTTCAATCTTTTTTCAAAGGACAGGAAGTTCACTGTTGCAACCGATATCGGACACATAACGAAAAAACTGCTTGGTTGCTTTGAGATGAGCGACATGATACTTTTAGAATCGAATCATGATGTTGATATGCTGAAAATCGGTCGATATCCATGGCCTCTAAAAAAGAGAATCTTAAGTGAAAAAGGTCATCTTTCAAATGAAATGGCCGGTAAAGTCATAGAATACATGGCTTGCAGGGGAACAAGAAAATTTCTGCTTGGTCATCTGAGTCAGGAAAACAACTTCCCTGAGCTTGCATACCAAACAGTTTATAATGTCCTTTGCGGTAATCCCGAGATTCGCTCGACAGAAATAATGCTCGACATTGCCCACCGAGACAGCGTAGGCAGGGTAATTGAGGTATAATAATGAAAATTACAGTAATCGCAGTCGGAAAGCTTAAAGAAAAATATTTAAGGGATGGAATTTCAGAATATGCGAAGAGGCTTTCGAGATTTTGCGATTTTGAAATAGCAGAAGTTGCGGATGAGAAAGCTCCGGAGAACCTGAGCGCCGCATTGGAAGCGCAGGTTATGAAAAAAGAAGCGGAAAGAATATCTAAGAAAATTCCGGACGGAAGTAAACTGATTGTACTCGATATTAACGGAAAGAGGATGAATTCCGTTGCCTTTGCCGGGAAAATAGAGAACTTTTTTAACTCCGGAGTATCCCACATAACCTTTGTAATAGGCGGATCGCTGGGGATTGACAAAGAGCTTTTGGGAAAGGCGGATCTACAACTTTCATTATCCGACATGACATTTACGCATAAGCTTACAAGACTTATACTGTCAGAGCAAGTATACCGCGCATTTAAGATAATCAACGGAGAAACATATCATAAATAAATTTTTCTATGTATTTTTCGAAATTATATAGTGTATACCAAATTTTTACTCACACTTTTTCATATATTGTATTATAATATTTAATAATAGCTGTGGGATAGTTGATGTGCGTTTTAACGGAGGATACGAACTTGAAAGAAAAAGTTAAGGTTTTTAAATTTATCGCAGCAAATATTTTAACGAGAACCGGAATTTCGGCAATTATTGTGCTGTCGGTGATTTTTTATATCGGCGCGGTCAGGCTGGGCAATTCATCCGAAGCCTTTTCAAAGGCATTCGCAAATACGCCCAAGACTTCGGTAACAGAGAGAATAAAAGGTTTTGAGAAAGACTTTAATAATAACTTTGAAAGCCTGCAGAAGGTATCGGTAGATGTTACAAGTTTAGCTGATAACGCCCAGGGCAAAAGGGTCATGCAGACACCTACCATGTTGCTTGCTTTTGACACTGACGGATTACTTCATAGGATTATGCCGAATATAAATATAACAAAGAAATTAGCAAATCTAAAAGAAGTCATGCTTCGAATGAAAAGCAAAAATTACAAAACAGTTTATGTTGCGGTTCCAAGCTCCGTAATTAAAGGAATAACCGTTCTTCCATCAGGCGTTACCGACTTTGAGAACGCAACTATAGATAAGGTAATTAAAACACTTAAAATTGCAAGTATAAGAACGCTTGATTTGCGTCAGGAATTTACGAAAGACGGAATTGATCCTCAGGATATTTTCTACAATACAGACCATCACTGGAAGATTACGTATAGTTTTCAGGGCGCAATGCAAATCGCAAGATATTTGAACGCTTCATATAAACTGAACCTTGATCCAAACAATGTTTATTCCAACATTAATAATTATAATTCGAAAACCATTCCAAAAGTTTACAGCGGTTCTTATATGGACGCCGGAGGATCTTCATTTGTAGGAGACCCGGATGATTTCACATCACTGATTCCAAAATTCGCTACTGATTACAGATTCAGAAGCTATACAAGAAGCGGAGAAATTCAGCATCTGAGCAGCGGCTCAAAAAAAGCAATGGATTACACGGGGACTTTTCCGGAAACACTATATGACGGAAGACCTACATATACGGGATATTATAACGGGGGGAACACGGAAATAAGGGTTAATAATAATTTTGTAGCAAATAATCTGAAATGTATGGTAGTCGGAACGTCAAACGCACGTCCGGCATCGGCATTTTTATCAACCTATTTTAAAGAACTTAGATTTATTGATACGCAGGGTGGTCGTTTTTCACGGAACCTTTATACCTACGTTGATGATTATAATCCTGATGTTGTTTTGTTCATGTATCCCGGCTGGGCATTCGATGATCCGAACGTTTTTAATTATGTTATTAAATAGCACAAAGCAGAACAAAATATAAAATAAGTGAGATGTGACAATGAGGGCAATTTCAGTAAACGACAGTAAAAACGAAAAATGCAAAAGCGTTATTGAAACATTATTTTCAAACGCCGAAAAGCTTCCCGATAAGATTGCAGTTATTGCGGGCGGGAAGCAGGTATCTTATTTGCAGCTGAAAAAATTAATTATCGGTGCATCGGATTATCTGACCAAAATCGGAATTAAACCCGGAGACAGGGTAATTGTAAAAGCATTACCGTCAATCTCATTTATCGCAGCGATATTTGGGATTTCATTATGCAGGGCAATAATGATGCCGCTCGAAAAAACAATACCTGAAGCGGGGGTCAATGAAATAGCGGAAAAGCTTGATGCTAAGCTTTCAATAACTAATTATGAAACCGATAAACCTGACAATCTTCTTCTCGATAAATTGATGGAATATGCTGAAGAATTTGCGAATTCGGGGAAAGCCGATAATTATAAAGCAATATTTCCCGATGTGGACAAAGTTTCAGCAATTATATTTACCACGGGAACCACCGGGAAATCGAAGGGTGTCGTTCTGACATACCGAAACAACTTAGCCGCAGCACAAAACACAATGGGAACGACAGGCATGTGTGAAGATGATATTAATGTTGTTCCGGCACCGCTCAATCATACTTACGGATTCAGGCGGACAATGGGTTCCTTGTACATCGGCGCAACAATCGTTTTATTGAACGGCGTAACTTCGGCGAGGACCTTTTTTAACTCGCTTGAAGAACTCAAAGGAACTACACTTACGCTTGTGCCTTCAGCTATGGAATATATATTAAGAGTTTCGGGAGACCTGATCAGTAAATACAAGGATCAACTGACTTATATTGAAGTCGGCGCCGAACCTGTCTCGGGTGATTTGAAAAAGAGATTATTAAAATTGCTGCCGAATACAAATATATGCAATACCTACGGCTCATCTGAAGCGGGATGCGTTATAGGAATAAACTATCGCACTCATCCTGATAAAATCGGTTCTATTGGCTGCGATGCAGTCAATGCCGAGATTTACTTTACCGATGAAAAGCATAGAATGATAGAAGCCGACAGCCCAAAAAACAGCGGGTTCCTGACAATAAAGGGTCCGATGGTTATGGTTGGTTATGAAAACGAACCTGAGCTGACGGCTACAGTCCTTAAGGATGGGATTCTTTATACGAACGATATCGGTTACAGAGATTCTGACGGATTTATTTTTCTTTTAGGACGCAAAGGCGATGTAATTAATGTCGGCGGAAACAAGGTCTCTCCGAGCGAGGTCGAGGAAGTTGCCAACAGATGTCCGATAGTCCTTGAATGTGCATGTGTTCCATGCAAAGATCCGAACGGCATTTTAAATCAAGTCCCGAAACTATTTGTTGTCGTAAACAAGGACGAGGAGTTTTCGGAAAGCGAATTAAAAAAATATCTGGCGGCGCAGCTTGAACCTTATAAAGTGCCTCTTGTGTACGAAACTATTGACGAACTGCCAAGAACATTTAATTTGAAAATTCAGAGGAACAAACTCCGATAAAATAAAAATGAAATGTTTACAATTATTTGATATAATTCAAATGAAATGCGCACGATTATTTTTCCAATAAAAACAAGGAGGAAAGAAAATGAAAAGAAGAATGTTGTCTTTAGTAATTGTTTTGGGTTTGGTTGCATCTTTGGCACTGACAGGTTGTAACGAAGCAAAACCCGGTGCAACTAATGCTCCGACAGTTGGTACAATTAAAATTGCTTATCAAAACGGCCTAAGTTATTCGCCATTTTATGTTATGCAGGAAATGAAAATAATCGAAAAATATTTACCTAACGTAAAGGTTGAATGGACTGTGCTTGCATCGGGTTCAGCTGTGAGCGAGGGATTGGCGGCAGGATCACTTGATATTGGAGTAATGGGCGTAGCGCCATTGTTGACAGCATGGGATAAGGGATTCAGCATGAAAATTTTCTCCGGTCTTGTTAATTCTCCGTTGGGACTGGTTGTACTGGACGATAAATATATGTCATTAAAGAATTTTACTGAACCAAATAAAGATAAAATTGCTGTGCCTGCACCAAAAAGCATTCAGCACATTCTTTTATCAATGGCTGCACAAAAACAGCTTGGCAAAGCAACGGCACTGGATGAATATCTGAAGGCGTTGGCACATCCTGATGCGCAAACAGCTTTATTGAACAAAATCGATATCGTTGCACATTTTTCATCACCGCCATTTTTATTCAGTGAAGTTGCAAAAGGCGGAAAAGTTGCAGTTGATGGATTTGATGCATTTGGCGGCGACTTCTCTTTCTTGGTTTCAGTTGCATCCAAAAAGTTTATGGATGAGCAGCCGGCTTATGCAGGAGCGGTTTATATGGCAATGAGCGAAACAATAGGCCTTATCAACTCAAAAGATGATGCAGCAGTACAGGTTATTATGAGCAAAGAAAAGCTTACCAAGGACACAGCTATAAAATATTTAGATTGGGCGGGAACAAACTTCACAACCACACCATACGGGTTGGCAGGTCTTGCTAAATATATGAAGGACGTGGGATACATCGAAAAGCTGCCTGCAAGCTACAGCGATTATTGCTGGAGTACAGCAACGGCTACTATTGGACAAAGAGCAGGCGGACCATCGGTTCTTGAAAAAGCACAGAATAGAAAATAGACCAAAGTGAGGACAAAATGGGCAATGTAATAAAAAAAGTATTGGTTTTGTTGAAAAATTTATTTTTCAAACGGCTTATATTTTTTATCGGAATAATAGTTGTATGGCAGGTATTGTTTTATACAAAATTATATCCTGTGCAGATGTTTCCGTCAGTAAAGACAATATGGGATTCACTTGTCAACAATCTCGCAAACGGCGAATTGCTTGCCAAAACAGGCTTTTCCCTTGAATTGATTGGCATAGGAATGCTAATCGGTATGATACTGTCGGTTATATTTACAGGTCTTGCAATGATATCAAAGGTCTGCAGAAACTTTGTGGATTCAATTATCACAATTGCCCACCCGCTGCCGGGAATTGCGCTGTTGCCTATAATTATACTGTGGCTCGGATTGGGCAGCAATGCGATTATATTTGTAATAGTCCACTCGGTTTTATGGCCGATGCTTCTTAACACAATGACGGGATTCAGTTCGGTTCCTAAATTGTACAAACAGCTCGGACAAAATATAGAGATGAGCAAAATCAAACTGGTTTTTGGGATTTATATTCCGGCATCGCTTCCAAATATATATGCGGGTCTGAAAATATCGTGGGCCAGGGCATGGCGTGCTTTAATCAGTGCGGAAATGATATTTGGCGCAAGCGGAACATCAAGCGGACTAGGTTTTTATATTTCCCAGAAGCGGTATGACATGGATACACCGGCAGTTTTTGCGGCACTTATTGTAATCATGCTGATTGGCATACTCGTTGAAGATATCTTCTTTAACCAACTGGAAAAAAGAACAATTGGAAAGTGGGGAATGGTATCACAATGAGTTCATTAATTGAAGTGAAAAATGTCATCAAACAATATTCAAATGCCGAAGGGAAGTTACTGACTGTACTGGATGGGATAGACCTTAATTTTGAGCAGGGAAGTTTCACGTGTATATTGGGGCCGTCGGGTTGTGGCAAAACCACTTTGCTTGAACTAATCGGCGGCTTTCAATTGCCTACATCGGGGCAAATTCTTACAAACGGTAATCCTGTTAAAGGTCCGGGTATGGATCGTTCGATGGTTTTTCAGACATTTGATCAGCTGCTCCCATGGAAAACAGTTTTTAAGAATGTTGAATATGCACTTACAATAAATAAGATTGGTGCAGATAAAAAAGAACGTGAAGATACGGTGATGAAATTTCTGAGTCTTGTTGAGCTTGAAAAATTCAGAGATTATTATCCGCATCAGATAAGCGGCGGAATGAAACAGAGAGTAGCAATTGCGCGCTCTCTTGCGCAAAGACCGCAGGTTATTCTAATGGATGAACCATTTGCAAGTCTGGACTCTCAAACCCGTAATACATTGCAGGAGCAGCTTTTCCGCATTTGGGAAAAGGCAAATGTTACAATCGTTTTCATCACACACAATATTCAGGAAGCAATCGTATTGGGCTCAAAGATTGTCGTAATGGCGAAATCGCCTTCGAAAATAGTTGTGAATATTGATAATCCCGTTGACGCCGGGGGAGGTATTCGTTTCCCGGACGCAAAGGGTTACAATGAATGCTGGAAGTTTCTGCATGAGAAGATTTCAGCGCAGACGTACAAAGAAGAACTGATACAGGAGAACAATCCGGACGAAATCTGTTAATTTAAAAAAGAGCAGTTGGAATGCATTAACATAAGAAGAGAGAAGCGTGAATTTAAGTGATTTTTTCCAGTACTATATTTATTTTTTTGTTTTTACCGATAGCTGTACTTGGTTATTATTTATTAATTAAATGGAGATTTCTGCAAAACCTTTACCTGGTTTTTCTGAGCTTGTTGTTTTATGCCTGGGACACACCGAGATATGTCATATTGCTTGCGGGTTCAATCTTCATCAATTATTTCCTGGGTATATGGATGCAGAAGGCAAGAGACAGCGAGAAAAACGTAGGTCTTGTCGTGACGACTGCGGTTGCCGCAAACCTGCTGATTCTGTTTTCGTTTAAGTATCTTCCGTTTGCAGTCACAAATCTTAACGCATTTCTGCCGCACGATATACCTGTACCGAGTTTTCCGTTTCCTTTGGGGATTTCGTTTTTTACATTTCAGGCGATTTCATACATTATGGATGTTAAGCGCGGAAGAATCGGAGCACAAAAGAATTTCATCGACCTTGCATTGTATATTTCATTCTTCCCAAGACTCCTGCAGGGACCGATTGTCCGTTATCAGACAATGGTTGACCAGCTTAGGAACAGGAAAGAAAATTTTAAAGACTTTTCTGAAGGTTGCTGTCGTTTTGTAATAGGTCTCGGAAAAAAAGTACTTGTTGCGACACTCTTAATGGATCTTGTAAATTCAGCCTTCGCAAGCCCATCTCCGAATCTTTCGGTTTCGACCGCATGGCTTGGTATGTTTGCGGCATCTTTCTACATTTACTTTGATTTTTCGGGTTATTCCGACATGGCTATCGGATTGGGAAAAATGTTCGGATTCAAGATTCCGGAAAACTTTAATTATCCGTATATCGCAAGCTCCATCGCAGACTATTGGCGCAGATGGCACATGACGATGATGACCTGGTTTAAGGATTATGTATTTCTGCCGGTCGCAATCGGACAAACCTTTAAATATTATCCTTTTACCAAAAAAACAATGACTACTCCGCATAAGATTGTAATCGCAATGTTTATTACCTGGCTGTGTACAGGAATATGGCACGGAGCGAGCTGGAATTTTGTGATCTGGGGTATGTACTTCTTTGTCTTAATGCAGGTTGAAACAATGATCCCGAAATTCAAAAGCAAATTCTGGAGTGTTTCTGTGGGATTTATTTTAACGCAGCTTGCTGTTAAATTAGGGCAGGTGCTGACGCGTTCAACAGATATTAATCAGGCATGGAACTATTATCTTTGCCTGTTTGGATTAAAAGGAAAACCGATAGTCGATGATAAGTTTATTTTCCTTTTCAACCAGAATAAATGGATTTTACTCATTGCTCTCATTGCATCAATGCCAACGGTACAATTCATATTGAAACATGTTAAGATAAACAAGACAGTGCAGGATGTTATTTATACAATTTGGATTATTGCGCTGTTTATATTTGGGATGATTTATATAACCCGAAACGGTTATACGCCGTTCTTGTACGGGAAGTTTTAAATAAATAAAAATTATTTATACGAGGAGATACCAATTATGAAAACAGTTGAAGAAGTTGTTTTGGAAGTACTGAATTTACCTTTGGACACGCCGACAGACGATAATTTTGGCGTTGACACATGCGAGCAATGGAATTCTCTTGCGCAAATCGGCATTGTTGTAAGCATGGGCAACAATTTCGATACATCATTCACGCTTGACGAAGGCATGAACATGGATACAATCGGCGGAATTAAAAATGTGTTGAAGAAAAAGGGCTTGATTTAATTCCCGAAGCTTCTTCCGCAGAATGAGCGGACATTTTATTTTGTAATTTAGGCGTGAAGCGTTAAGATAAGCGGGAATGCGTATTTGCTTTGACATCTGCAAACATCTAATGTAGAATAAAAAAGCGTTTTATAAAAGACGTTATAGAAAAGTGAACCCGGCATTTGAAATCCGGTGAAAAATCTTTAATTATCGATGTAAAATTTGAATAGAGCTTACGGAGAGATGGCTGAGCTGGTCTAAGGCGCATGACTGGAAATCGTGTGTCGGCTAATACCGACCAAGGGTTCGAATCCCTTTCTCTCCGCCAAAAATGGATTTCAGTTAATTATGACTGAAGTCCTTTTTAAGTTTCACGGCCACATACATAATCACTCCAATAAAATTAAAAAATATTAAGAATGCAGCTTCCTTCCAAAAAGATTAGTGAACTTTTTTAAACAAATTACGTCTAACAATTGAAGGTAAATATGATGGGATTAAATTTAACCTGGCTAGTAAAATTTGAAAGGGGTAAAGAAAATGAATAAAAGAATTTTTGAAATAGGTGTATTGATCTTACTATGTGGTGTGTT
Organism: Clostridia bacterium; assembly: GCA_041662985.1. Taxonomy (GTDB): domain Bacteria; phylum Bacillota; class Clostridia; order Acetivibrionales; family JBAZRJ01; genus JBAZRJ01. Next base: position 32,639 of record JBAZRJ010000006.1, on the reverse strand, counting down.
TACATCTTTGATTACGACATATGCAAATCAGAATATTAATCACCCGTCATCTAGCCATGTTTATGCAAGCCCAAGTCCAATATACAAAAATAACGATACCGCTAAACCTGAAACTTTTGCTTCGGATGAAGGATGCGTTAATAAAATTGCGAAGACAGAAACATCTATTATAAAATCAAAAGAAATTAAAACATATGGGCAGTATATTATAGATGAAAAGGTAGACGCACAAAATTATATAATTGAATCGAAAAGAATGGTCAGAGTAATTAAAGTTGAATATCCGGATGGGTTAGAAACAAAAGCAGGATTTTACAAAAAAGCCAAATTAACAACCGTATGGGATGCAGAAACCGGTGACTATATTGAATCCTGTACTAGTGGCGAAAGAGTGACAACATATAGTCCTTGGGCTGGAAAAGATTGATTATTGGGAACTGTTGTTAATTTACGATAAACCCCAGGGTAATAGAAGTTTTAGTTCTAAACAGTTAGTAAAAAGGCCCTTTCAAAGGGCCTTTTAAAGTGGGTAATATGTTGGATTCAACATTCTCGCAGATTAAAATTGATAAAGATTTATATCTCTGGCTCTCAGCAAAAGTATTTGGTTAATTATAAATGGAAATATTGTTTCGGGACTAATTTTTTAACGGTTTATTAACTTGGAGAACGACATGTGATTTTGTGGAATAGTTCGACTTTTGTGCAAAATGATAAGGTATATCCATATAAAAGATAGGTAAAAACATTTTCTCTCGAGAAATTAAATAATAATTTAACATTTTTTTAACGCAATAGATAATTTTTAACCATTTTACCTAATTTCAAGTAATGAATAGATTTCTTGAAGCCTTTGGTAATAAAGGGTTAAGGGACTTGTTAAAGATGTATAAAGTATAGGGATTATTTCTGGAAATCATGTGTAGGGGAAACTCTACCGAGGGTTCGAGTCCCTCTTTCTCCGCTACTTGTAAATGAAGCAAAGGGACTTGAACCCTCGAAGTTTGAGTCCTTTTTGTTACAATACTTATGATATATTAAATATAGATCATTTCAGGCCGGCATTTCATCAGTCATCTTTTTGTAGCGGTATCCATAGTCATTTTGATTATTTCTTCAGCTCTCTTTTTTATAAAATCCAGCTTTACGAAGTATTTAAGGAAATATGAGACATGGATGATTGCTTTATTTGCGCGTCTTTGAGTGGAGGGAAGAATTTTGCCCAGGATTGCTAGCTCCCTGCCGGCCTCATTAAAGGCGTCATAAATCTTCAGTATTGCAGGAAACATTTTTTCTCTTTCCCTATCCTTGCCATGACCAACTAAAGCCCCGGTCCTCCGGACTAAAGCCCCTACAATTTTTGTATCCATAAATCTGGAATATGTTTTGAAATACGTTTCAGCCGGCTTTGTCGTTTCCGTCGAAGCATTGTCACAAGTTATCAGATAAACAAAATGCTTTGAACAGATGCTTGGGTCTATATCATGGAACGGAAGACCGCTCTTTGTTAATTTGAAGCAATTGATTTCGCATGTGAAATACAGCCTTTCCAATAAGGTCTTAAGTAGGCTTGAAAGATCCAACACGTAAATAGGCGTTGCGAATATAATGATATCCGACATTTTCATTTTGGAAAAAACCATTTCGGCATCATCATTATGTATGCATTTTAGGTGGTGCTTTTCAGTCTGGCAAACCTGACAATCGATACAATGGTTGATTTTCAATTCTGCCAGATTAATATTTTCGCATACTGCGCCCGCTTGTGAAGCTCCTGCGAAAAGCTTATCGACCAAAAATTTGGTATATCCATTGTCGCCCCGGAAGCTTGAGTTTATCGCTAAAATCTTCATGTATTCTCCTCCTTTTTTCGTGACCTCATTGTCTTGCTCCAAACCCGTGCTTTAAAAACTCTATCGTTTTGTCAAAGATATTTTGTAGTCCCTTATCATCATGGATATCAGCAGATGGAGTCATAGACAGCAGTTTTTCCCGATTCGTGCCCGTCGATTGACTAATATAATCTTCAACCCCCTGTGTTACCTTAACGAGACAGGTAAAAATAAAATCTCTGTCAAATTCACTGCTCAACGTCCCTGCTTTCAACGCCTCACTGATGGCTTCCTTCAAAAAGGCTTCCATCCCATTATAATACTTGATGTTCAGCAAAAATCTTCCGTAAACTGGAAAGGTCATGTCAAATATCAGAAAAGAATACATTATGCTTTTGAATTGCTCAAAAAAGTCGACATATTTCTGACTGATCGACTTCTTTATGAAGGTAAGCTTCTTTTCTGAAGCATATTTAGCCAGGAAATCATAAAGCTCCTTCTTGCTTTCAAAATATCTATAAAAGCTCCCTTTTGTAACGTCGAGGGAATTGATGATATTGTTCAGCGAGGCGGATTTAAAATCATGCTCCGAAAACTCCTTCAACGCAATCTCAATTATTTTATCCTTCTGTTTCTCAGACAGATTCAAAAAGGTCTTCTTAGGCATATATACCTCCTGATTGATATGGAGTTATTTTTCCAGAGTGCTGATACTCATGAATTAATAATTATTTACATATCAAATTAAACCTGATACAATTGGCCATATGGTAGCTACCAACTGGTAGCTTAAATGTATCACAGTTTGTTTAGCATGTAAAGGCGGTATATTAAAAATGTTGCGGAAGCGTCAATGGCCTGACTTTGGTTTATATAAGCTAGAAAGAGCAGATTTGAAGCGTGCGGAAGAGATGCTGGCGGATACATTATCTGATGATCCAGGTGTCCTATTTATTTTGAACAGTGAGGTCTGCGAAAAAAATATGGCTAAACCCCTTCACCGATTTAACCTGGAATATGGAATGAGATACGGAATTGTTTATGCGACGAGCGAAAAGCTTGAAGGCATTGCAATCTTGCTGCCTCCCGAGGAGACGCGAAAGTCAGCCATAAAATCCATAAAATCAGGTGGTCTGTTCATATTCAGAAAGAAATATAAGAATGCATTGAAGGCGCTTCGTACTTATGAGAAAATTTCCATCAATTTGCACAAGAAATATGCACCTTTCCCTCACTGGTATCTGTTGGCACTGGCGGTAGATAAGGAACATCAGGGGAAACACATGGCAAGCTTGTTATTGAAACCTTTCTTCGACTACTTTGACAAGTATGATTACCCTTGTTATCTTGAGACACATAAGAGAAAAAATGTGGAGATATATGAACATTACGGATTTCATGCAAAAGAGATATGTTTGTTGCCGAATACAGCCAAGCGACACTGGGCAATGATAAGAATGCCCCGGGGTAAGTAATTAATTTACGATAATATATAAAGGAGAATTTACTATGAAAAATGTCATTTTAAAAACAAACAAATTGTGCAAAAGCTTTAAGTCCGGGACACAGGAACAACAGGTTTTAAAGAACCTTGATATCGAATTTTATGAAGGGGATTTTACCGTTATTATGGGTTCATCCGGCGCCGGCAAATCCACCTTGCTTTACGCTTTATCCGGAATGGATAGGCCGACAAGCGGAGCTATTCGATTTTTTGACGCTGAGATTGCTGATTTGAATAACGACAAACTGGCGGTGTTCCGAAGGCAAAACTGCGGTTTCGTGTTTCAACAAATGTTTTTGCTGGACAATATGAGCATTTTAGATAATATTTTGGCAAGTGGTCTGCTCCTCAGTGGTGACAAAAAGTCTATCGTATTAAATGCAAAAGAATTATTGCAAAAGGTTGGTTTAACAGAGACAATATGGACTAAATTTCCAAACCAGCTTTCGGGTGGTGAAAATCAGCGTGCCGCAATCGTTCGCGCTTTGATTAATGAGCCGAGGGTTGTTTTTACCGATGAGCCTACCGGATCGTTAAATTCTGCAGCGGGAAAATCGGTGCTTGATGTTTTATCTGATATTAATGATGGCGGTCAAAGTATTGTTATAGTAACACATGATTTAAATTCTGCCAGACGTGGCAATCGGATTTTATACATAACAGATGGCATAATCGGGGGCGAATGCAATTTAGGCAAATATGTGAGCGGCGATAAATTGCGACATGAAAAACTCCGGACTTTCCTATCCGGAATGGGGTGGTAACATGAACAAACTATGGATGCATGCAATTGCGAATATACGGAAAACAAAATCTGCCTCCGGAACTTTGGTTGTTATGTTTGTCATAGCGGCACTTCTTTTAAACACAGGTCTTTTGGTTGTTATCAACTACGGCAGTTTTTTTAACAATCTGAAAGATGAGATCAAACCATCAAATGTTTATTTTGCGTTGCCTGATAAGATATACACTGAAGAAGTAAAAACTTATATTAATAAAAATAAGCATGTGAAGAATACGCAAATGAATGATGGGCTTGTGATTGGCGCGGATATTTTATCTAAAGGTGAAGAAAAATCCTTCCCTATCATGTTTAGCAATATGGATGAAAAAAGAGAAATGAGCAAGTGGAAATTCGTTGGCGAACATTTGCCGGCAGAAGAGATGTCTGTTTATGTTCCGGACATTTTTAAAGCAGTTAGCGGATATAAGTTAAATGATAAAATTAAGGTTAAATATAGAGATCCGGTTACTAAGGAAGCAAAGTCTTTAGCCTTCACGGTGAAGGGTTATACCGAGGATATCTACTTCAGTTCAACAGACACCGGGTACATAAGCTTTTATCTGTCTGAAGGTACATATCAGAAGGTTGCAAACATTTTAAATAAGCCGGAATATCGTGTACATATCGTATTTGCAAATGTTGACAATATGAAAAATATATCTGTGATAGAAGCCGGTATTCGGGAAATTCTGCATTTAAATTCTGCCTCATTAATGGCAGCCGACCCTTCTACAATGCTTGTAGTTATTGACCTCGAGTTGATAGGAATGGCACGCACTATGATGGCAAGCATGGTCTCGATTATGATGGTAATGTTTGCACTGATTATCGTAATTGTCTGTTTACTGGTTGTTCGATTTAGAATTGTGAACAGTATTGAAGAAGACATCATGAATATAGGTTCTTTAAAATCAATCGGTTATACGAGCAGGCAAATCATCCTTTCAGTTATTTTGCAATTTTCATTAATTGCGGGTATTGGAAGTCTTATTGGAATTGCACTTTCCTACCCTGCATTACCTTCAATCTCCGCCGTTTTTGAACAACAGTCGGGACTTAGATGGGTGCAAGGCTTTGACGCAGGTATTAGCGGAGCGGCATTTTTGATATTAATGGTATTTGTTGTATTAATAGCATTTGTAGCATCTCGTCGAATAAGCAAGTTGAGCCCAATTCGTGCGCTGCGTGGGGAAACCACTTCGCGCAAGTATAAAAGAAATCATCTGCCACTTGAAAATGCAAAAGGCAAAGTGCCGGTCGTATTGGCATTTAAATCTGTTTTACAAAGCATGAAGCAAAACATAATGGTGATTGTTATACTTATCGCTGTTGCATTTTCAGGCTCATTTGGCGTAATAATGTATTACAATACAGCGGTTGATACAAAGGCCTTTGCGGAGGTTCCGGGTATGGAAATCACTAATGCGATTGCTGTACTTAACCCGCAGAAGGATCAAACGGAAGCAGTGAAGACCATCGAAAACATGGACAATGTTAGAAAAGCAGTATATTTAGACGAAGTAAAGGTTAAAGTTGAAGGCAATGAAGTTGCGGCTTATGTAATGGAAGACTATTCAAAAAAAGAAACAAGGCTTGTTTATGAAGGGTGGTATCCTGAAAACAATAACGAAATTACTCTCGCCGGAATATTAGCCCAAAGACTTGGAAAAACCATAGGTGATTCTGTTACCGTCGGGGTTGGCAAACATCAGGAAAAATTTAAAGTTGTTGGTCTGTCAAACGGTTCTCAGATGGGCGGGCTTAACACTTCCTTACTTGCAAGCGATTATGGTCGTATTAACCCAAGTTTCAGACATCAGACCTTGAATATTTATCTTGATAAAGGCACTGACGCCGAAGTATTTATTAATAAACTGGAGGACAAGTTTGATAAGAGTATGCTGCTGACTGCTGTGAATTTTGACAAGGGAATGGCAGAGGGCATGGCGTCTTATCAGAAGATAATTGCCGCAATGGGGCTTGCAATGCTTATTATTACATTACTTGTAGTCACATTAGTTTTATATTTTCTCATTAGTTCCTCACTGATTCGCAAAAAACGCGAACTTGGCATACAAAAAGCTATTGGTTTTACCACTTATCAATTGATGAATCAACTTTCAATCAGTTTTACAGTTCCGATTATTATTGGTGCGTTAATAGGCACTCTTTTGGGTGCGTTTTATACAAACTCGCTGATGTCGATTTCCATGAAGAGCGTGGGCGTTATGAGATCAGGATTTATTGTAAATCAGTATTGGATAATTGCTTTCGGCATTGCAACAATTGTGTTCTCCTACCTATTGTCCATGCTAATCACTTGGAGAATTCGGAAAATTTCTGCATATGCTCTTGTTACAGAATAAAATGTGACGAAACAATAAAGGACTTTGGGATTTTGAAGTGCACCCCAAATGTTAGACAAAAAAACTAACATTTGGAGGTGCACTTCAATTATTACTGAGGTCCTTTTTAATGTTCGGGACATTATTTTTTAACGATTTACAAAAACATTGCCATATAGAGTGGGTAACAATCTACGATTCCTGTCCCCCCCCTTTTTAGAAGATTATAAAGGTTTTTCCGACCAACATTGCTCCCTTAACAACTAAAATGCATATTTACACCACGAATATGACCACATGAATGCATATTTACACCACGAATATGACCACACGAATGCATATTTTCCCCACGAATAATGAATTGCAGTAGCAGTTTTTTGAATAAATACTAATCAGTATTGCATGTTTTCCGCCAAATTACATTGATTTTATTATCACCATATTTGCATATTTGAAAAAATATGGTAAAATTAACATAAAAACAGGAGGCACCAATGTCCGAGATTTCCAATAAAAGAAAAGCAGCATATTATATCGGTATTTGTCTTATAATTAACTGTAGCAACTTGGTTAGGCAGGTTATTGTGAAATAAATTTCAAACCGTTTAGTACTGTCGCTGCTCCTCCACAAATTGGTTTGTATAAAGCCTGTGGTAATAGCCTTTTTTACCGAGAAGCTCTTTATGTGTGCCCTCTTCAATAACTTTTCCTTTTTCGATTACGAGTATCCTGTCAGCAGAACGGATTGTCGACAATCTGTGAGCAATTATGAAACTTGTCCTCCCTTCCAGAATTTTAGCGATAGCCTGTTTAATAATCTGCTCGGTTTCGGTGTCGACAGATGATGTAGCTTCGTCAAGAACAAACATCCTTGGGTTTACCAAAATTGCCCTGGCGAAGGATATCAGCTGTTTCTGACCGGTTGAAAGACGTCCGCCCCTTTCGCCAACCTCTGTATCATAGCCGTTTTCGAAATCCATTATAAAATCATGCGCATTTACTATTTTTGCAGCAGAAATTATTTCATCTATGCTTGCATCAAGCCGCCCGTATGAAATGTTATCCTTAATGCTTCCACTGAAAAGATGTGGTTCCTGCAGAACATAACCGAGATTTGAATGCAGCCATAACAGAGGCCTTTCTTTATAATCTATACCATCAATCAGTATTGATCCTTCAGTCGGCTCATAAAAACGGCAGGCAAGATTAACAATTGTTGTTTTCCCCGAACCTGTTTCACCCACTAAAGCGATTGTTTCACCTTCTTTTATATTGAGGGTAAAATCCGTAAGAACATTTTCACCGTCTTTATATGAAAACGATACGTTTTTAAAACTTATATCTCCTTTAAATTCCGGCCATTTTTCCGGAGAAGAATCGAACATTTCCCCGTATTTTTCAATGACTTCTGTATTGTCAATAATATCGGCATCAGTATTGATTAGGCCGAATACTCGCTCTGAACAAGTCTGTGTATAGAGTAATTCATTAAATGCTCTGCCAAATAATTTTACCGGTTCGAAAAACTGTGTTGTATATGAGACAAAAGCGAGTAGCGTTCCAAGTGTGATGGTTCCCAGCCCGATACCCGAGCTGCCGCTCCATAAAACGGCTGCTGTAGTGATGCTTCCAAGAAGGATTATGATTGGAGCGTAGAGTGAAGCAATTGTAGCTGATTTTATCGCAAAAGTCCGGAAATCACGGGTAATTTCTGCAAATTCATTAAGACGTTCTTCTTCCCTGACAATTGTTTTTATGGTTTTGGCCCCCATGATTCCTTCACTGAAAGCGTTTGTAACATGCGAGTTAAGCTTTCTGCATTCGCGATATTTTGTCACGATAGATCTCTGAAAATAAAAACTTACAATAATCAATATAGGCAATGCAGCAAGGATAATTAAAGCAAGCGACCAGTTCAGAATAAACATTAACAATAACATCAGAATCATGTTTAATGATGACCACACAATGTCGACAAAATGCCAGGAAGTGCTGAAGCCAAGCCTTTTTATGTCCGAAGTCATTCGAGACATTATCCATCCGCTTGGCGTATGGTCGTAGTAAGTAAGCGGCAATTCCTGCAGCTTTTTAAATGTGACAACTCTCAGGTCATGTGCCACACACGCTTCGAGTTTGCCCGACAGTTTTATCATATATCTGATATTAATCGATTGGAAAACTGCACAGCCAATAAGCAATATGCAAAAAGGTATGAAGTTGACAAGAGATTTGCCAACAATAAAATTATCAACCGCATATTTTGTAAATAGCGGGAATATGGCATCTATACCCCCGATGCCGACAAGAAAGGCAAAAAGCTTAAATAAATCCTTCCTGTAAGGAGACAAATATTTAACGAGATTTTTCCATAATGATATGTCTATTTCTTTTTTATAATCAAGTTCATCTTTATTTTTGTTCAAATAAATCAACTCCTGTCTTTTCTTTTATAACTGTCCAATGCCATTATGTATAGGTCAGGCAAGCTCCTCCTCAAAAGAATTCTGTATGTGCCAAACCCTCTTGTAAAGACCATCTTCGGCGATTAATTCTTCGTGTGTTCCGGATTGTTTGATTTTTCCGTCTTCAAGCACGAATATTGCATCTGCTTCAGCAAGTGTTGTGATACGGTGAGAGATAATTATTGTCGTTCCATCTTTTCTCCGTTTCTTTAAAGCCCTCCTGATTGACGAGTCAGTTTCCATATCTATGGCGCTTAATGAATCATCAAAGATTAGTATCGGGACATTTCTTATGATGGTTCTTGCAATGGCGAGTCTTTGCCGCTGACCGCCGGAAAGTGTTACTCCTCTTTCACCGACCAATGTTTCATAACCTTCCTCAAATTCCTGTATTGATTCATGAAGAAATGCGGCCGATGAAGCTGAAATAATTTCATTGTCCTTTGCATCCGGCTTTGCAATACTGACATTTTCCTTCACGGTTTTTGAAAACAGAAAAGGTTCCTGAAGAACAATCCCGATATTTTTTCTTAACCATTTTTTATTAATGTTGCTGATATCAATACCATCGAGTTTTATCGAACCTTTTTGATACTCATAAAGCCTGAGAAGCAAGTGTACGAGAGAACTTTTTCCTGAACCTGTTGTGCCAAGGATGGCAACTGTCATTCCTTTTTTGATTTCAAAGGTAACATTATGTAAAACGGGTTTATCCTTCTCGTATTCAAAATAAACATTTTCAAATTCTATTTTGCCGGCTATTTCGGGGCTGAATTCGCAATCTTCAACGCATTCAGGCTTTGTTTCAAGAATTTCTTGCAGCCTTTTCAACGATACCATTGACTGACCTAATGATGACAGAGTTTGTCCCAATTGCCTTACAGGCCAGATTAGCATTGCTGCCAAAGACAGGAAAGCTACCATCGTACCGACTGTTATAACGCCGGATGTTGTAAGATAAACCCCTGTTAGCAAAACAACTCCGTATTGAAGCATGCACAGTAAATCTGAATTTGACCAAAATCCTGACATCAACTTCGTAATGCCAAGAATATTATTTCTGAAATCAAGACTTTTTTCTTCAAAATTTTCTATCTCGAAATTCTGCGCTCCGAATGCCTTAACAACTCTCACGCCTGTGATGTTCTCCTGTAAGGCGGTTGACATTCTGCCGTCTGCCTCATCTGCAAGCTTAAAGGTTTTTTTGATTCCCAGAAAAAACTTTATGGTGAAACCCAAAATCAGAGGTACCATTATCAGTGAAGCAGCCGTATATGCAACATTTATCGAAAGCATAATCGTCAACACGACAATGAATGATAACGCTGACTGCACAAGTTCCATCAGATGGGTTGAAACAAAACTCCTTATTGTCTCAACGTCCGAAGTGCAGCGTTGTATGAGATCGCCTGCCTGAACCTTAACATGATAATCATAGGGGAGCTGCTGCAGATGATTAAAGAGTTTATCTCTCATCGTCTTACCGAAATTTTCGGCAATTATTGCAACCATTCTGCCTTTGAAAAAAAGGAAGACTCCGTGCAGGCAAGTTAGCAGTATAAGTGCGCTAAATACGATCCAGAGGTTATTGAGCAGCATCTCGCGACCGCCTGCATTTTGTATATAAACAGTTATCCGGTCAGGTAATGAAATGGGCTCGCTTCCGATAATTGAATCCACTATAGTTCTTAGTAATATGGGGATTGCTGTGCTGAAAATGATTGCAAGACACATGGACAGCATAGTCCCAAAGTATAAAAATATATTTCCCCTTACAAATTTAATCAGTAATTTGAAATTTTTCATATGACACACATCCTAACTTTGTTGAATGTTAAATTAATTGGTAGAAAAAAGTAAATAAATAGGCCATAAGCTTTTGCACTCATGGCCTAAAATAAACTAAAATAGAATTAACTCTAAGAAGTTGATTCATAGGCCGCGAATGCATTTGTCTTATACATGCGATTTAGATTGACTTTATTGGTTTTTATTACTGACATCTTTGCGGCCTCCTTTTTGAGAAATTATTACTGGGTTTGTATTTTTATACCATATCAAAATTTTTGGATAATTGCAAATCAAAATTAATCGGGAACAGCAGCTGCTATATATGCATCAACGAAATGAAGGTATTGTCCGTCTGTAACAGTTACATGTTGTGTTCCAATAACTACATCTATGTCAACAATACTTTCAAACTGGCAATAGCTGTCTTTGCAAATTTCGAACATTGATATATCGGGACCCTCAACTTCAATGATATCATATTCCCCCGCAGGTATATCGCGTCCGACCTTATAGTAACCGGCAAGATACTTGCCGTCAATTGGTTCAAGAATCGGAGCTGTTGCAATTGGATATAAGGTTCCCATCTGAACATTCAGATAAGTTCCTGCATCCACGGTTATATATGTTTGTTTGAAGCCGCTTGTTATAATGGTATTAAGAGGTGCGACAGGATTTGAAAATACGTGCCAGTCTGTAAATCCAAATTCATCTTCTGTAATTAAATACTCACCAGCCGGAATATCTTTGCCGACTTTATATGTTTTGCCCGGCAGAGATGTTATCTTCGCCTTGGTCTTGAACTTAATTGTTGTAGATTTTTTTATCACATTACCCGCCTTGTCCTTAATAGCCGAAGTCGGTATTACCAAAACGTAATTTGTATAGTAAGAAAGAGGAGCTGAAGGGGTTATGGAAAGAGTTGTCTTTGAAATAACCAATTTTAGTTTTACAGCTTTACTTGATCGGGTAAGCTTAATTTTTGTAAAATTTTTGCCTTTGAAAATATTCTCACTGTACTTAATTACTATTTTAACTTTTGTTACAACGCCTGCAGCATTATTCTTCAGTGAGGACGATTTTACAGTCGGAGCAGTTTTATCGGCTTTAGCCGATACATTCAGCAGTATACCCTGTGACATAACTAATGATAGTGCGCATAAAACAGCAATAGATTTCTTGAACATTTTCAATCCTCCAATTATTTATTTTTATGTAATTTATGTCCTTTTAGTATTATAACATAAATAATTCTTTATTAGGTAAGAGTAAGTTGATTATAATTATTCCAATACTTTGGCGGCTTCTTACCAAACTCCTTGCAATCATCGAAGTTGCCTACATTATTTTCATATTCAGCACATTGGGATTGTAATGCTTTTGTTGTCTGGTCTTCCGGCCAAAGGAATCTGTCTTCGTGGTTCATGTTGCCATCTCCCTTCCTATTTCAGCTTTTCCATCTTATATGCTTTAATAAAATTGTTATTTAATTGTCTCTGCTCCATTATTGACAAATTACTTGTGCTAAGATATAATTAAGTAAAATGTACATTAGCAAACTAGAAGGGCGGTAATTTAATGTTTATAGGTCGTGAAAAAGAGCTAAAAAACCTAAATGACCTTTATGATACAGACAAATTTCAGTTTCCTGTAATATACGGGCGGAGACGTGTGGGTAAAACTGCGCTAATTAACGAATTTGTAAAGGATAAGGATACTATTTATTTTACCGGAATTGAAACCAACGCAAAACAAAATCTTGAAAATTTCAGTAAAAGTATTTTCGACTACACATCCGGACCAAATGCAACTCCGGTCTTTTCGTCTTTTCAGGAAGCATTGGAATATGTGTTCGAACTTGCAGAAAAGAAAAGAATTGTACTCGTTATGGATGAATACCCATATGTAGCAAAATCACATAAGGCTATGGCCTCAATGTTGCAAGTACTGATTGACAAGCAAAAGGATAGCTCTAAGCTATTTATTATACTTTGCGGTTCATCTATGTCATTCATGGAGGAGCAGGTTCTTGGCTATAAAAGTCCGCTATATGGAAGAAGAACATCTCAATTTAAAATATTGCCATTCGATTTTTTTGAAAGCAGAAATTATTTTAAAAACTTTTCGGATCTGGATGTGGCTGCCATTTACGGCATGGTAGGCGGAACACCTCAATACCTGCTTCAAATGAATGATAGCATATCTCTTAAAGAGAATATTAAAAGCAAGTTATTAAACACAACCTCATATTTATTTGAGGAACCTAACAACTTATTGCAGCAGGAAGTTCGTGAACCTGCAATATATAACGCAATTATATCTGCTGTTGCAACAGGAAGCACAAAATTATCTGAGATTTCAAGTAAAGTGGGAGAAGGAACAAGTGCCTGCTCCGCTTATTTGAAAAACCTTATTTCTCTTGGAATAATAAAAAAAGAAACACCATTTACCAAAAAAACATCTAAGAAAACAATCTATGTTATTGCCGATAACCTGTTTCGTTTTTGGTATCGCTTTGTACCGTCCAACTTTTCAATTATTCAAAAAGACATGACAGACTTGGCATATAAGAATATTAAAGAACAGCTTCCTTCCTATATGGGTGCCGTCTTTGAGGAAATCTGCAAACAGTATCTGTGGAGGCTTAATAAGCAAGGGAATGCGGCGATAACCTTCACAGACTTAGGTCGCTGGTGGGGAAATGACCCGAAAAACAAATGTGAAACCGAAATTGATATTATGGGCACTGCCGACAATAAAACCGCTCTTTTCTGCGAGTGCAAATGGACTAATAAAAAAATCGACATAGAAGTGCTTGAAACTCTGATTGAGCGAAGCAGGTTGTTTCGATATACAAAAGTTCATTTTTATATTTTTTCCAAAACAGGTTTTACAAAAGGTTGTGTAGATAAGGCAATTGAACTAGGCAATGTGAAACTTGTTACTTTTGATGAGATGATGAAGTGAACGCGGTATATTTTCTGCCAGATGCTAAAAAACTTGTTTCTCTGTCCGAATCACAAATATTTTAAATAAAAACTCATGCATAGCTGTATAACAAATCTAAAATATAAAAGGTAATTAAAATCCAAAACACTGCATTTATTTGTCGTGTATTGAAACGCTGCATAAATTTTTCGATAAACGGATAAAACAGGTATATAAAAAGTGTTGCCAAAACACCGAATATTAAAGCGCTTTCAAGACAGACAAAGCCGTTAAGATTTAGTAATTTGGCCGAATAATTCCAAAAATAATTGTGACCCGAGAAAATCACTAAAACTGCAGCGCAAACAAATTCAACCGCACCGGTTATAATAATATTCAAGATGAGGACTAATGCAGGATTTATTTTGTTTTTTTTGATGAGCGGCCAAACTATCAAGATTACAGCGATAGCGCCTAAACCATAAGGCGATGCCATTGGGATAATTGTCTGTAAAATGGGGTCGCTGAATGGTTTTGCAGTTCCCAAATGGACGAATTCAGCCCAAAATATCTCACTGTAGAACCCAAATACGGAAAATAACATGTAATAAATGAAGATCTTTTGCGCAAAATTGAAGGTTGATTCTCTGGCATCTGCCAGACTTATGGTCTCGAGTTTTTCTTCCATTACAAGACCTCCGTTTAATTATCAAATAACCCCTAAAATTGTACTAACAATCATTTGGTAATCTTTACTTTGCCAGGAATTTCAGTGATTCATATACAAGAAGAACCGGCCAAATGATAGCTTTAAGGATACCCAGCACACCCATCCAAAAACCGGTAGCTACTGAAAGGTAATAAATAGCTGCGCCGATAAATCCCAAACCATAAACAGCTCCGCTGGGTGCACCTCTACCCTTGCTTTTTCCGCAATCAGGTTTCTTTTCAACACATTTTTCTTCATTTTTCGACACGTTTTCATTTTCTTCCATCAACTTATTCCTCCTCATAAATAGAAATTAAAATTATATTATAACGTGATTTTTCATTCTCCCTTAGAAATTGCATATTTGATTATCTCAACATCATGCATAATAACAATCAGACCTTCGGTTATCATAGGTTCGATGACTTCGATTATTTCATTGATTTTTTCTTCTTTATCAATAACCTCGATTACAATCGGAAGGTCTTGAGATAATACTTCAATTGCGTTTGAGTGAACTCTGCTGTTGGCGCCGAATCCCTCGATTCCTCTGACTGTTGTGGCTCCTGCGAGGCCGTGCTCTTTTATTTTTTTGATGATTACATGGTACAGTGCCTCATGCTTCCATCTATCTGACTCACCAATAAAAATTTTTAATAATTTGCCTTTGCCCTCTATTTTCATTTAAGACACCTCCATTAAATTAATTGAGACAGAAATCTTCCCAATACAACACCTGCCAGACTTAAGATCAAATTTAAACTTATGTTCAAAACGCCCAATAAATAACTTCCGTCACTTAAAAGACTGATTGTCTCGTAACCAAATGCGGAAAATGTTGTGAAGCCGCCTAAAAGTCCGACGGTCAAAAATAATTTTAAGTTCGGCGATATAATATCGGTTGTCAGGCTCAGCCCCATAATAAAGCCTATCAAAAGACCCCCGATTACATTTACAATTAAAGTTCCATAGGGTAACTGAGTTTCCGTTAATTTTGAGGAACTTACAGAAACGAGATATCTCAGACAAGCGCCAATAAAGCCGCCCAGTCCCACAAAAAGTAATTTTTGCATAAATTACCTCCACAGAATATACTAATTAAAATTATATCAAATGATATGCTGTAGTCAATTATTCTCTGAATAAATATTGACGGGGTCAAGTTTTTCTGATTTTCTCAATTGCAAAAGTTGAAATAATAAGAAGTACCGGCAGCATTATGTAATGGTATCTGTATTGCACTTCAATCAGCATATGAAGTGAGGAAAATGCCAAGAACGACAGCACTAATACCATAATAACAGCCGGAAGCCTCTTCCTGCGAAATAATATGATGCCGGCAACTCCGGAGACCGCGAAAAGTATGAAACCAAGCAGATTATCATAAGGCTTTGCCCATGAATTTATAATATTAACCTGAGATCTGGTTAATTTTGAATTGGTTTTTATTTTTGAATATACACCATGGAATGAGGCATAATCGTTTTTATAAGTTGTCCACAAAAAACGTACTTTCATATCTGCGAGATTAATCAGTTTGCCGGTTCCGATTGAAAGTCTTTTTTTAATTAATACTGCAGTTTCTTTATTTCGCACAGTTTTATCTTTGAAAAATGCGTCATTTCTTATGAGAAAATTATCGTCTGCACGGCTATAACGACCTCCTGTACTGTAATTAGAACCGACAGCAAACTTGTATAGAGGAAAGCTGTTTGAAAATCCATTTGGCTGGACACCTTTCCATGAGCATATCTGGCCAATAAGCGAACCTAAAAATATGAACGCAATAACGATAATTCCGGTAACCAATAAAATTCTCCGAATTCTTATACCACTGGGTTTTATTAGATCTTTTCGGATGCACAGGAGAGCTAATACAGCTATAGCTGCAGTGAAAATAACCGCATCCGGTCTTATAATATTGCCAAGCGAGAGCATAATTCCGCCAAAGATTGCTTTTGGAAGAGGAGGCGGCCATTTTCCGCCCAATTCGTATAGGCCCATAAGAATAAAAAGCATTGAAAGATGCTGATTTGTAAAAACGGCCGACAGATCAAGCGGCAATGGGAAAAACAGAAATATAAGAGCAGCAAAAATCGCGGCATATTCTTTTACATGTCGTTTTGCTATGAGGTAGATAAATACAACTGAGCCGGATGCGAAGATGCTGTTTATGAATATCAGCGGAGCTTGTGTGTATATGTGGAAAAGGCGTGCAAACATAGACATGAAGAGAGGAAAGCCTAATTGATATGAAAAAGCTTGCCAGTAATTATGACCGATGAAAGAATTATCACCCAAGGACAAACGTACGGTTACTTTATAAAATGTGTTAAAATCTGAAAATTGCGGAGTTGCAATAATCATATAAAAAATTGCGCGGGATGCAAGCGCAAGTACAAAAATTATTGCAGCGATTATGGCTGTGCGGTATTTACCGGATATATGCGACATCATTTTGGATATTAAAAGAAGTGCTGCAACAAGAATTAAAACGAAGACAATAATTGCGAGAGTCATCCAAAACCAATTTTGCTCACGAACTGTCTCTTCAATCAACTCACGCAGGCTGTACAGTGTTAAAATAAAGCACCACGCTGTAAATAAAATTAGAATTGTTTTCATCAGGCGGGTTGATTTAACCATTCAGGTACACTCCGATTGTTTTCCATATTTTACTACTAAAAGCCCTGCTTGTCAACGGGTGAGAGAGAATAAAGAATGTGGAGGTCTGTAAATCATGGATGCATATTTTGACAATAAAAAAGGACTTTGGGTTTTGAAGTGCACCCAAAATCCTTTTGCTTTTGAATCGTCCTTATTACATTATCCAACTGCAGCAAGAATATAAGCACCAACTAACATTATATACTGACCGTCTGTGACTGTTATATGTTTAGATCCGCTGGTAAACATCACGGGTGTTCCGATATAACTCTCTTGGACGTCATAGCTGTCTTTAAGGATTGCATATCCTGTCATATCAGCGTTGGAAATTGCCGTAACATCGTATTCACCTGCAGCTAAGTCACGGCCGATTTTATACATGCCATCTGAAAACTTTCCGTTGACAGAAGCAAAAACCGGAGCTTCTGCAATTGGGATAACAGTTCCATCAACAACTGTCAAATACGTTCCGTCATCGACAGTTATGTACATATTTTCGCCGCTCCCAGTCAAGTAACCCATAATGTCAGGTGACGATGAAACGTACCAATATGTTTTTGCGGAACCTGTTATCACATACTCTCCCGCCGGTATATCTGTACCTACGATGTATGTCTTTTCCACAGGGACTTTTACTTTTGCTTTTGTTTTGAACTTAATGGTTTTTGTTTTCTTCAAGGCATTTCCCGCTTTATCTTTGACTGATGAAGCCGGAATTGACAATACATAACTTGATTTATACGCGAATGCTGCTTTGTGAGTAATTGTAAGAGTGGTTTTTGAAATGCTCATCTTAAGAGTCACAGCTTTACCTGATTTGGTCAGCTTAATTTTTGTGAAAGTTTTTCCCTTATAAATATTTTCGCTGAATTTCAAAGTAATTTTTGCTGTTGTTGAAATACCCGTTTGATTATTCTTTGGTGTTGATGATTTAAAGGTCGGAGCGGTCTTATCAGCTTTTGCCGAAACGCCAAGAATTATACATTGTGAAAAAACTAATGAAAGTGCACATAAAATTGCGACTGATTTCTTTAACATTTTTCGTCATCCTAAAATAATATAATAATATTGAGAATATCTTAACGAAGTTATATTGTCAAGAGATTATTAATATAATCCATTTTGCCATATTTGAAAACTAAGATGGGCGGGTGTTAAAATACCTGATAACACTTCTTGCAGAATCTTCTTGACCCGGTGGAATTGGAACCGACACAAAATTTTGATGATATTGGATTGGACGGAATCTGGTTCCGGTTAGTATCCGCATAGTAAAAAGAATCGCCGTGGGATTGTCCGCATCTATCGAAATACTTTCCAAAAATGAGACCAGCGGTGCATTCCAAGCGTAAAGAATATTCCTGTAATACAACCCGTCTTTGCTTATTATCGCTTCGGGAACTGCGGTTCTGATTCTCCTTCTTTCCGCAAAAGTCGCGGCAAATCCGATAATGACGAAGAAAATTCCGACCCCAAGCATTATAAGGAAGAAAAGACTATTTTCTTCAGAATCGACAATAAGAAATATAAATCCGATTAAAACAAACAGTCCGCCGATGAAAAAACCGAATATTTTTCCGACGCCCGATTCCTTCATATCCTCTTTATTCAGCCGGTCCCAAAATTCTTTTGTGTAATTCCAGTGAACCAATATATTCTCGTTTAGGAACATTCGTTTGATTACTTTTGCCCTGCTGTTGAACATAAGAAAAATAAAAAAACAGGACAAGGATATTATTACACCAAAGAAAGCAACGGCGAATCCCCAATCCATCATATCGGCATTTAAAAGCCACGGCAGGAAAATGGCGAGGAGACCTATGAATAGTATTATCAGAGTAATATTCGCACTTCTGCGTTCCTTATTTTTGATAACCATAAATTATTATTCGATACTCTATACAGGAATCCCTTTTTATTAACAGTTTCAGCGTACAATCTAAGTGGCAGTTTTTAAAAACTACCCGCCGGAAATGGTGCGGTAGTTTTTGTTTTATGATATAATTTTGTAAATATGACTTATTTCGATGTTTAGTTGTCAATTTTGAAACTGCTAATTTTAACTTGAAGAGGTAGAATTATGATACTCGAAGTAAAGATTTTGATTATTATCATCATTGAATGTATTATAGGCTTTATCTTATTTGGGAAAATTAGACTCGATAATAACGGAGTAAGTCTCGATAATAACGATAAAGTATCTGTTATTATTCCTGCGAGAGACGAAGAGAGCAATATTCCTTTTATCTTGGATTCACTAAAAAAACAAACTTACAAACCTTATGAAATTATAGTTGTAGACGATTTTTCAACCGACAGAACGAGGGAAATAGCAGGTCAATATGATGTTACGGTAATTCAAAACACAACTCTTCCCGAATATTGGACGGGAAAATCGTGGGCAATCAGAAACGGATATTTGAAATCATCAGGAAATATTCTTGTTTTTTTAGATGCCGACGTAAGACTTGAACCAAAAGGCCTGGAGACACTTTTAAAGAACAGGCAAAGAATAGATGGGGTTATTTCGGTTGTTCCCTTTCACGTTGCCGAAAAATTTTATGAAAGATTTTCCATGCTTATGAATATTCTCGGAGTTTTTGCATTTACCTCTTTATTCGAAAGGAAAAATTCAAATAAAGCATTGTATGGTTCATGTATAGTTGCAAAGCGTGAGGATTACGATAAAATCAACGGGCATATATGTGTTAAGGATGAGATATTGGACGACATCAACCTTGGGAAAAGATTTTCCGCAGCGGGAATTAAGATAGAAAACTTTATCGGACGGAATTCCGTTTCATTCAGAATGTATCCGGACGGATTGAGAAGCGAAATGCAGGGTTTTGGAAAAGGTGCGTTTCTCAGCACGGCAACTCTCAAAACGGTAACCACTATTTTTATTTCTGTTTGGCTTGTTGGTCTTCTGGCAACTGAGTTTGTGACACCTGTCCTTCTTTTATTTAAGCATCAATTGGGTCTGACGTTCTTAATTGGGTATATTATATACACAGCACAAATTATATACATGATTCAATACACAGGCAGGTATGGTGTGATTATGCCTCTGTTGCATTTTATATCCTCGTTGTTTTTTATATTTATAATAGCGTACTCGACTTTTCTTGTGGCAATCTTGGGTCGGGTCCCATGGAAGGGCAGAATAATAAATGTCGGAGGTAGGAAAAAGTCTTGACGATATTATTTGTAATTTTAGAATTTTTATGCGGATCAATAATGTTTTCATATTGGCTGGGTCTTCTAACAAAAAAAGACCTGAGGCAAATTGGAGATGGAAATCCGGGAGGTTATAACCTGATTCATGCGACAGGTTTCAGGATAGGTATTCTCGGTGTTTTTCTCGACTTTTTGAAAGGGTTCTTCCCGCTTGCGCTTCTTCTGTCTCAGGGCTGGGTCAAAGGACCTGCAATTATACCGGTTGCTATGGCACCGATTTTGGGCCATGCGTTTTCTCCGTTTATGAAATTTAAGGGAGGCAAGGCTATTGCGGTGACTTTCGGTGTATGGAGCGCCGTTTCGAGATTTGAAGTATCTTTTGTATATGCAATTATTCTTGCGGTTTTTTCAATCTCAGCAAAAATATTTAAGGCCGGAAAGTATGACAACAGCGACACTAACGGTGTTATGGTCGTTATTGGAATACTGATTCTGGGAATATATCTGATATTCAGAGAATATTCGATTTATATAATTCTCTTATGGGTTGCGAATTCGCTGATTCTCATATACACGAATATAATGAAATTATACAAAACCTTAAAAGTCTTCACAGGAAATGCGCACAGAAGCGCCTGAGATCTCATGACTATTTTTAGGGTTTATAGGAAGACTAAATTGCAGGATTTTTAAGCAGGAATCTAAATAAATGAGGGTAATCGACCTTCATTTTTTCCATATAATGAACCCATAAGACCAATATCGGAAGATATGCACGCCTTATATCCAGCAAGATATGCTTTATATCGCTTTCAGGAATTGCATCGAGGTTATGTCTGTATTGGAGTTCGTCCAGCACATGGAAAAGTGCCCACAGCAAATTAGTAAATTCATCGTGTTCGATCAAATATTGGTTTTGAAGCAAACTCAACATAAACTGCCTTTTTTGTGACAGGAATACGTGCAGGGTTTCAAAATCATAAGGAGCAGCAGCATCAATACATTTTAATTTTTCCAGCTGCACTATTGATTCAGAAAAATCACGACTGTCCCATTTTTCGTTAATTTTTAAGCAGTTGCTGACATCTTCATAATTGCCGATAAATTTTGTCAACAGCGGAATGCAATCCCTTCCCATTTCAGTAAAAAACACATTTATAACAGCCCGAACCTTCCTTAGCTTTTCCTGTTTGCTCCTGTCGTCTAAAATCTTTTCCAGTATAAAGGTTACAATCAGAATTTCTATCGGTAAGAACGCCAGGTCCTGCAATAAATAAAACATTGTGCTTTGGTTGTTTTTAAAGAGAAGAATTTGCAGTATATAAATTAACGCAGAGGCCAAAATCAGGCCTATCGCGATGAATATGCTCTCGTTTTTGGTTATGATCTTGTTTTTCATAAGTCAAACCCTCTTTATTTTCGATATTTTTCTATCCCGGATTTGTAACCGCATATTCAGATGCTTTCCCTGTTTCTGTTTATTACCTGAAGTATGGTAAATCCGGCAAAGATAAATGTAATACTTACTGACAAAAACATAACAGATGAAGCTCCATTAGGGACCTCGCTAACAATTTCGCTAAATACCCTATCCATTAACAAACTTGTCGTATTAAAGAAAATATGAACCAAAATCGAGCAGAAAAGCGACCCCGTTTTTACACAGACATAACCGAGTACTATACCAAGAACACTTGCGTAAATTGCCTGTTGCAGATTCCCGTGATAAATTCCGAAAAGCATGCCCTGTATGATTATTGCAGCAGGTATGGCGGTTATTTTTTTTAGTTCAGTTAAAATAAGTCCTCTGAAAATTACCTCTTCAATAATAGGAGCCAAAATACCAATGCCCAAAATAGCTATAAAAAGGCTATTCCCGTTGATTATACTATTCATAAGCTCCTGGCTGTCAGATGACAGCTTATCTATTGAAAAGAGTTTAATTAATAAAGAAATAGGCAAAAGGAGTGAAATTCCCAAGAGAACAGAGGCCAGATAGTTTGCCGGATGTGTTTTTTTAAATGTACATACCTGAAAGAAGTTTTGTTTTCTTGCCCATGAGATAAACCAATATGCAAAGAATGAAACTACCGCAGATATACTTTGAAGCAATATTGTTGCTTTTATTAGCGGGTCAATACTTCCTCTAAGAGCATACGCAAATCCGCCGTTTGAAATCATTGCGGGATCGCTGATGACCTCCTTAATTAAATAAGCAAGAAGGAAAAAAACAGTGATGTTGCTTGTGATTATATAATATACAGCAAGGTATAAAAGTATAAAACCTGAAGCCGTTAAAATCTTTTTCATAAGTCACATCCTTTTCACTACACATTTTATAATGAATGTACCCATTTTAGCAATACGTTTATTGACATTTGGGAGTAACGATGATAATATCTTACTATAAATGATAATTTGTAACATTATTTATTAAAAGTATAACATTTGTCGACAATTATTTTAGTTTAAAGTGTTTAATAAATAGGAGGTAAATATGGCTACACCTGTAATCATGCCAAGGCAAGGACAATCTGTGGAAAGCTGCATAATTTCTAAATGGTACAAGAAGAAGGGCGATACTATTGAGGTCGGAGATATTCTCTTCAACTACGAGACAGATAAAGCGACATTTGACGAGGAATCAAAAGCGGCTGGTGTTTTAATCGATGTTTTCTTTGAGGAAGGGGATGAAGTACCTGTTCTTACAAATGTATGCGTTATCGGAAAACCGGGAGAAAGCACTGACGAATTCAATCCAAATTTAGATGACGGAGTCGCAGAAAAAGCGGAGACAAAAGCGGCAGAACCAAAGATGTCTGAAACAACAGAAAATAAGCCGACTGGGGTTACCCAATCAGCGAATCAGTCAGGAGAGATTAAAATATCACCGCGCGCTAAGAATCTTGCTGCTAAAACTGGCGCAGATGAAAGGTTTGCAAAACCCACAGGGCCTTATGGAAGAATAATTGAAAGAGACATTATCGAGCTTCGTGAAAATGGACCTATCGTCACAAGGGCGGCCGGAGATGAGCTTGTCAGTATGCCTGTCGGTAAGGTTGTCCAGGGAACGGGCATTGGCGGCAGAATTACAACAGACGATTTAAAAAAGGCCGACGAATCGGTTAAATCGGAAATTGAGCAGAATTATCAGATAAAATCAGACTATGAAAAAGTTAAGCTTACAAATATAAGGAAAGTTATCGCGAAAGCAATGCACCATTCACTTGCGAACTCGGCTCAGCTCACATTAAACGCATCATTCGACGCGACTGATATTATGAATTACAGAAAAAAACTCAAAAACCGCAAGAAAACAGCCGACGCAGAAAATATTACGTTAAATGATATCATTGTTTTTGTCGTTTCAAGAACAATACTAAATCACAAGGAAATAAATGCACATTTTATGGATGAAGAAATATATCTTTTCAAAAATGCACATATCGGTATAGCCGTTGATACGGAAAGAGGGTTGATGGTACCGACGCTTTTTGATGCAAATTTAAAATCATTAAAACAAATATCAAGCGAAACAAAAGCTCTTGCAAACGAATGCAAAGAAGGGAAAATAAGTCCGGACGCATTGAGAGGCGGGACTTTTACAATCACAAATCTCGGAACTCTTGGAATTGAGTCGTTTACCCCTGTTATCAATCCTCCTCAAGCCGGAATTCTGGGAGTTGACAACATCATGACGAGAGTCAAGGAAATAAACGAGCAGTATTTATACTACCCTGCAATGGGCCTGTCGCTGACATTCGACCATAGGGCGATAGACGGGGCACCTGCTGCAAGATTTTTGCAGGAACTGAAAAACAATCTTGAAAATTTCAGCATTTTATATGCTAAAAAATTATAAACGGAGTGAAAACAATGACTTATGACTTATTGGTAATCGGAGGCGGACCTGCAGGATACCTTGCGGCAGAAAGAGCGGGACAAGCGGGTTTGGAAACCATCTTAATCGAAAAAAAGTTTATCGGCGGAGTTTGCTTGAATGAGGGATGTATTCCTTCAAAAGCGTTTCTCTATTCGGCAAAGATTTATGATAATGCCCGCCATGGCGAGAAATACGGTGTCACAGCGACAGGTTTAAGCCTGAATCACGAGGCGGTTGTTGAAAGAAAAAATAAGGTAGTAAATACTCTTGTTTCGGGAATAAGTGCAAAGCTCAAGAGGAATAAAGTTACCGTCGTAAACGGCGAAGCAAAAATCACCGGCAGAAACGATGAGGGTTATACAGTAAAGGTTGGCAGCGATATATATACCGCAAAAAGATTATTGATTGCAACGGGGTCAATGCCGATTATTCCTCCAATCCCGGGGATTAAAGAAGGAGTTAAAAAGGGTTATGTTTTAACCAACAGGGAAATTCTTGATTTGAAAGCAATTCCCGAATCACTTGTAATCATAGGCGGGGGTGTAATCGGACTTGAAATGGCTTCTTATTTCAATTCGGCAGGAAGTAAGGTGACAATAATCGAAATGCTGGATCATATTGCAGGCAGCACCGACAGAGAGATATCTGAGATTTTAATGAAGAACTATGAGAAAAAAGGAGTTCAATTCAAATTAAATTGCAAAGTTATCGAAGTCAAAGAAAAAAGCGTAGTTTATGAAGAGAACGGAAAAGCCCAATCGATTGATGCAAAAAAAGTTTTACTCAGCATTGGAAGAAAACCCGTATCGGAAGGTATCGGTCTTGAAAGCATAGGCGTTGAAACCGAAAAAGGCCGCATTAAAGTTGATTCAAGATGCTTGACGAATATACCTGAAGTATATTGCGCAGGAGATGTTAACGGATTGTCAATGCTTGCTCATTCTGCATATAGAATGGCAGATGTTTGCATAAATAATATTTTTGGCAAAAAAGACATCATGAGATATGACGCGGTTCCTTCGGTGATCTATACAAATCCCGAAGTCGGAAGTGTTGGTCTGACTGAAGAAGCTGCGCGCGAAAAAGGTATTGACTATGAAGTTGCGAAGCTTTCAATGATGTACAGCGGCAGATACGTGGCTGAAAACAAAGGCGGAGACGGGATCTGCAAAGTGCTGGTTGATAAAAAGCACAGAAAGCTGATCGGCGTTCATATGATTGGCAACTATGCTTCTGAAATTATCTACGGTGCGGGCATTATGATAGAGACAGAGATGAGAGTCGAAGATATAAAAGAAATTATTTTTCCGCATCCGACTGTAAGCGAAATCATACGTGAAGGAATATTCGAAGTTAAATAAAAAAAGGGAGAGTTCTATATGTCAAAACAATTATTTTGTGACCCGAGTGAAATACGCAGAAGAAGTAAAATCACATTTACGGATATTGCCGTAAACGATTACAGAAAGACCATCGAAGAAGAGAAAGCGAATTTTAGAACTGAGGATTTTACAAGAATCTTCAGGGACATGTCAATTATCCGTGAATTCGAAACAATGCTTTATGCCATCAAGACGACAAATGAATATAACGGATTACAATATAATAACCCGGGACCGGCTCATTTATCTACAGGACAAGAGGCTTCGGTTGTTGGACAGGCATACCTTTTAGATAAGGATGATTTCATTTTTGGTTCCCACAGAAGCCATGGAGAAATATTGGCAAAAGGTCTTTCGGCAATTGAAAAGCTGGGAGATAAAGAACTGCTTGAAATCATGGAAACATATTTTGACGGCAGGATATTGAGAATTGTTGAAGGAAGGCAAAAAAACAAGAGTGATATTAAAGAACTTGCGATAGATTTTTTGGTTTACGGCACTTTAGCAGAAATATTTGCTAGAGACACCGGATTCCATAGAGGTCTCGGAGGTTCAATGCATGCATTCTTCACACCGTTTGGAATCTACCCGAACAATGCTATAGTCGGCGGAGCCGCAGGTATTGCACTGGGTGCGGCAATTTTTAAAAAAGTCAATCAAAAGAAGGGCATAGTAATTTCGAATGTCGGGGACGGTTCTTTAGGATGCGGACCTGTTTGGGAAGCAATGAACATGTCAACAATGGATCAGTTTAAAAAGCTTTGGGAAGACGGATACAGAGGCGGTCTGCCGATAATCTTCAACTTCTTTGACAACCAGTACGGAATGGGTGGTCAGACAAGGGGAGAAACAATGGGATTTGATATGCTCGCAAGAATCGGAGCCGGACTAAATCCTGAGCAGATGCATGCTGAAAGAATAGATGGGTATAATCCATTGGCGGTAATAGATGCAATCAGAAGAAAAAAGAAAATAATTGAGGAAAAGAACGGGCCTGTCCTACTGGATACACTTACTTATAGATTTGCGGGACATTCACCGTCAGATGCATCAAGCTACAGAACAAAAGAGGAAATCGAAGCATGGATGAATCAGGATTCTCTCATTGAATACAGAAAGAATCTGGTTGCCGCAAAAGTTGCGGGAGAGAGTAAATTTGAAGAGGTATTATCAAATACAAAAGAATTGATTACAAAGATATGCGCGATGGCAATAGACGAAAAAATTTCACCAAGAATGAATCTTCAGCAAAATCCGAATATAATCGGCGATTTAATGTTTTCAAATCAAAAGATAGAGAAAATGGAAGACAGGCCTTGCGAAGTCCTGATACCTAGGAGCGAGAACCCAAGATTAATGCAAATCGGGAAAAAAGCAAGATATGCTTTTGAAGACGGAAAACCCGTTTCAAAAACGAGAGCGTATCAATTAAGAGATGGTATATTCGAAGCAATAATCGATAAATTCTATACCGATCCGACGCTTGTTGCGTGGGGAGAAGAAAACAGAGACTGGGGCGGTGCATTTGCGGTTTACAGAGGTTTAACCGAAGCACTTCCTTATCACAGATTATTCAACTCACCTATTTCCGAAGCTGCAATCGTTGCATCGGCAATAGGCTACGGTCTTTGCGGAGGCAGAGTAATAGCAGAGCTTATGTATTGCGACTTTTTGGGAAGAGCCGGGGATGAAGTATTTAACCAGCTTCCGAAATGGCAGTCAATGAGTGCCGGAGTTTTGAAGATGCCCGTTGTTTTAAGAGTATCGGTTGGTTCAAAGTACGGAGCACAGCATTCTCAGGACTGGACATCACTTGCGGCACATGTACCGGGGTTAAGAGTCGTATTCCCTGCGACACCTTATGATGCGAAAGGCCTTATGAATACAGCTCTTGCCGGGACTGATCCCGTGGTATTCTTTGAAAGTCAAAGAATTTATGATGTAGGAGAAATGTTCCACGCAGAAGGAGTTCCTGAAGGCTATTACGAAATACCTTTCGGAGAACCCGATATTAAGAAACAAGGCAGCGATGTGACGATACTTTCAATCGGCGCAACCTTGTACAAAGCTATTGAAGCGGCCAAAATACTCGAAGAGAAGTATAATATTTCGGCAGAAGTAATCGATGCAAGGACAATTGTGCCGTTTAATTACGATTTGGTTATTGAATCCGTAAAAAAGACCGGAAAGATATTATTGACAAGTGATGCCTGCGAGCGTGGTTCACACTTGAAGGATATGGCTCAGAACATCAGTGAACTTGCATTTGATTATCTTGATGCACCTCCTGTTGTTGTCGGAGCAAAGAATTGGATCACCCCGTCATATGAACTTGAAGATGCTTTCTTCCCTCAAGCCGATTGGATAATAGATGCAATACACGAAAAGATTATGCCTATACCCGGACATATTGCACAAAATAATTTTACGCCAAATGAACAATTAAGAATTAACAGACTCGGAGTGTGATTTTGTGATTATAGAACGTCAGCGGCAGATAACCGAACTTCTTGATCAAAGGGGGGAGGTTCAGCTCCAAAAACTCAAAGACATGTTCCCGGATGTTTCGATGATGACCTTAAGAAGAGATTTAATAAATCTTGAGAACGAGGGCTTATTGATTCGAACATTCGGCGGAGCTGTGAGCGCAAAAAAGCTATCCATGACGGGCGGAGAAGAAAATGCGTATTCAAGGAGAGCCGATGAAAACGTTGAGGCAAAGATGATAATCGCAGGGAAGGCGGTATCTTTGGTTGAAAAAGGGCGGTCGATTTATTTCGATTCCGGCACTACCCTGATGTGTCTCGCCAAAATTCTGCCCGACGACAATTATTCAATAATTACAAGCGGCGCGAATATCGCTCTCGAATTGATAAAAAAGCAAAGAACGTCAGTCGTCACACTCGGCGGTTCCGTGAACAGAAACACGCTTTCGATTTCGGGACCCGATGCTATGTCAGCGCTGGACACAATAAACATAGATATGGCTTTTATCGCAGCTTCGGGGTTCTCGCTGGACAAGGGGCTCACGGTATCGAATATTTACGAGTGCGAGTTGAAAAGAAAAGTGGTGCAAAGAGCAAAAAAGGTAATCCTCCTGATGGACACCAATAAGATAAACAAGGATTTGCCGTTCACCTATGCGACGCTTGAGAATTTAAACCTGTGGGTTTGCGAGTCTTCTGTGCCGCTTGAAATCAAGAAAGCGGCAGACAAATTCGGAGTGGAGATATTGTAAGACAATATACGACAATATAAGACAATATAAGACAATATAAGACATATAATATAATTATTGACATTATACAACATAAGTGGTAATATGACACTGCTGATTTACCATTTATTGATATTGGTTTAAAGGGGGAAACACCATGAAAAAAGCAATAACAGTAATTGTAATTGTATTTTCAATTACGTGCTTATTTGCAACATATTCCTTTGCATGTTCTCCTTCGCTTAATTCTAACTTGGGTCATTCATATGATTGGGGAACCTGGCTTCCATTTGATGATGCACAAGCGCATACTGAATACTGGACAGGCGGTCATACATGCTATCCTAATGATTATTATTTCACAGCTGCCAGAACAACATTGTATTACTACGATGATAATGGTAATCTACATTCTGTTACAAATTGGTCAGGAAATCACTATGAGTCACATTCTGATAGCTATGTCGTCATCAGTGGGTATGACTATGCTTATAAGATAGAGCATAAAGGATGGATTAAGTGTGATTATTGCGGCGATCAAAAAACAGTATTACACACTCATAGTAATGAACCTTATAATATTGCTTCTTCTTATGGAGAGTTTAAACGGTACTAAACTTCATTACTGTTTTGATACCATCTATCTTTTCTAAACAAATGCTATGTTAGTTTTATTCATATGGTAAATCAGCTTAATTTTTATTTAGTATAAAAGAGGTATACGAGTATGAAATGGATCAGATTAATTGCTAAATCAGTACTGGAATTATCAAAAAATCATAAAATCTATCTTTGTGTAGTCTTGATAGGTCTTATTTTGTCTGAAATTGGATTTTTGTTTTTCATTGGTTTTTCCAATGGACTTTATTTGCGTACAACAGGTAATTATACCCCATTTAGGACTTACACAGTTTCTGATCTTAATAATGCACAATACTTCAAATCAATTGATTTGCTTAAAAAAAGTAATATGTATAGAACAAAAGATTTTATTGTGAAAACTGCTGATGTTGAAACAGATGCAGGACTCGCTAAGATAATATCCTCAACAACGGATAAAGTGTCCGGGACATTTTCCGGCAGAAGCAGTAAGATGACTTTACGTAGCAAAAACAATAAGAGTGGGTGTGTTATTACACGTAATTTAGTTAATCTAAATAAAAAACTGAATAATATTGGACTAGATTTCAACATTAATAGCAAACAATTTGTTATTGAAGGGATTATTGACCTCGCTTCGGGTTTTGAAACTAGTCCTATGGTGTTTATCCCATTTAAACAATTTAAAGATATGAATGTGAAGATAGAAACGTTGAGTATAATAACTGATCAAATGTTATCCGAAAATCAATTTGATTTGCTCAAAAACGATGTTGCGTCCATTAGTTCGTCTGCAGTGTGGGAGGATGATAATAAAATAAAATTAACTAAGGAAAGCCTTGCACAAATCTCAAATTCTTATATTCAAAGAAATCTTCTATACTTTCTTTTGACCACAATTTCTATTATAAATTCATTATTTTTATTAAGATTTTGGCTTGAAAAGCGAAAAAAGGAATTCTTGTGTTATAAAATTTGCGGAGGAACTTATAAAAAGCTCTTTATAATAATATTTGTCGAAATAATAAGTTTAGTCATTTTTACTGAAATTATCTCAGTAGCTATATTTGAGTTGTTCGCAAGAAAATTGTTCATTAGAAACGGAATTAATATTATTTTAGGGTTAAGAGAATATAGCTTAGCTGTTTCTATAAGTATTCTTGTTGCCAGTATTACATTATCTTACATAATTATTCGATTTTTAAACAGAAATAAGTATCGGAGGGCAACATTATGAGATTTTTTGCTTTCTACATGAGCGGATTTAAAAAAAATATAGTATTTAAGCTTATTATATTTCTACAGATAGTAATTGCAGCTATGTCAATAAACCTCGCTCTTGGCATTTTTCAATATTCAAGTCAATTCGGAAAGATACCAAATGATGAAATCAAAAAATCAGGAGTACTTATTGTTCCCTCATTCGACGAAAATAACGTTAAGTATATTAGCAGCGTTTATAAAAAAATAAGAGAAGAGATTAATAGACTACCGGGTATTGAACAAATTGGTGATATTAGCTGGTTTGGTGTTCGCGGAAATAACATTGGCAGAGATATTCAGCTATATTCATATTCAAAATCTATATTCAGTCTTAATAATATAGATTTAAAAAATGGAAATAAGAGTGATTATGGATATTACAAAGGAATTAATCATGTATTTGCAAGCGAGGAAAGCGATCTTATTTATGGCAAAGAGTATGAGTTATCAATACCAACGGGCAATAGAAATTTTAAAAAAATCAAAGTTAAAATCACCGGAGTATTAAGCAAAGATACGCGATTAATGACAATACAATATGGCGGAACGGATATGTCAATTGATGCTTTGTATAGAAAACCTTCATCTTGCATTATTGCTTCTGATATAAAAGACCAAGTTGGAAAGGATTTAAGCAAACATTCTGACCCTAATGTAATTGTTAACCTGAAAAAGGGAGTAACTATTGATGATTTAAGACCAAATTGGGACAAGACCTTATCAAGCTATGCAAAATACTTAACAATCAGTGAGTTGATAGACAAACAAAAAGAGCAAAGCTTTGATAAGGCTAAAGTTCAGATTTCAATAGCAATTATCCTTTTACTCATGTGTCTTGTAGGAATTGTTAGTGGTGCTATTATTAAAATGCTTAATGAAACAAAAGAGTATGGAATTTATTTTATGTGTGGGTTGGTTTGGAGAAGAAGTATAATTATTAATGCGGTTTCAAATATAATAAATGTTCTTATACCGTTTATAATAGGTACATCAATTGCCCAAATATTAACATCAGGGGACCATTCGAAACATGTGATGAATTTGAACAATATTTTAATTTCTTTTGTTTTTGTAATTTTAATTTTTATACTAACAGGAGCTTGGTCGATTATTTATTTGCTCAGAACGCCACCAATAAGTTTTTTGAGGAGGAATACATAATGAACATTATTAATATTAAAAATTTGAACAAGATCTATAAAGGCAAAGCTGATAATAATGTAAAAGCACTGGATAATATGTGCCTGGAAATTGATAGCGGAGAGTTTGTTGCAATTGAAGGGACATCAGGATCCGGAAAATCAACTTTATTACATATTTTAGCCGGAATTGATGAAGCAACATCAGGAAGCGTATTTATAAACGGAAAAGATATTACTAAATTCAAAAACAATATTTTAGCAAAACATAGGAATAAAACAATAGGGATAGTCTTGCAGGAGTTTTTCCTGATAGACTATAGAACAGTAATAGATAATGTTATTGTTCCATTATTATTTTGCAAGAATAGTATTTCACAAATGTATAACAAAGCAGACAAAATTTTAGATACCCTTGGCATTAAAAATTTAAAAAATAGAAAAATAAACGAACTTTCCGGAGGTCAAAAACAAAGAGTTGCAATTGCAAGAGCCTTGATAAATGACCCTGATATACTTTTGGCTGACGAACCAACAGGATCTTTAGACAGTAAAACCACAAAAGAAATACTTGATGTATTTAGTTATTTTAACAATTTAGGCAAAACAACAATTATAGTTACACACGATCCTCTTGTATCGGGGTGTGCACAGAGAGTAATTAAAATAGAGGATGGTGCGGTAAAAAAATAGAAATGTTTCCTATTTTGTTTTTGCGACAAAAGTGAATTTTGTTTTTGCGACAAAAGTGAATTCTATTGACACAACCCCTTATTAATGCTATAATTCAGGCGTGGTATCTAAAAGACCTTCCCAAAAAATCAAAAATTAATATTTCGCAGGGTATGCTTGTTTTTTCTATACAAAACTATTTCCCAAGAGGATTACAAATAAACCAATTAAATAAGGCGGTGTACTATGGAAGATGTAAATCTTGACAGTAAATCCATAGAGGATTT
>JBAZRJ010000005.1:0-61566 GCA_041662985.1 Clostridia bacterium | reverse complement strand
GCCGAATAACCAGGGGATATTTAACGGGATAATATACCCTTCGGCGTTTTTCCCTTTCTATCTGCTTAATCGAACTCCCATGTTCTAGTCAGATATACTGATAAAAAACGCACCTCTACCAAACTCATTATTAATTTAATATATGATACCACTAAAGTGGACACACTGTCAAACGCTTCAATTTCAGGGAAAGTTCTTGGGTACGCCACTTAGGGACGGTTCTTATAATAAGTATTTAATCAATGTGTCACGAGGTGTGAAATTGCCGACTCGGGATGTTTTCTCTTAAAATTATTTTGAAAACATACTCGTCTTCAACTTCAACCTCTGCCACATTTTTTATATTACAATTAAGAACCGTCCCCGAGAACCGTCCTGTAACCGTTTACCCTATAATTTTGCTGTGTTGCACGAAGTATTATGAAATGGTATACTTTTTAATAACAAATGATAAATCAGGTGATTAAATGAAAATTAATTTTAAGCTTATATCTTCTTTTTTCTTTTCATTATTTGTTGTTTTTCTGACAGCAACTATTACTCACGCAGCAGTTACATTACCGAGCACGGTAAGAATCGGTCTTTATTACAAAGGCGCGCCGCCTGAAGGGCATTCCCAGACATCGTGCTTTGATATCAGCGCTCCCAAAGGGCTTGATTTAGGTTATTATGCCAGCTCCAAATTCGGAGTTTTATACAAATACAAATACAGCAATAAGGTTACAATAAGAAAAGACGGTTTTTTTGTTTTGAATGATTCGACATTTACTGAATACAGTCCATCAGGTAAAATTCCTTCGGGGACAAAGATGGGGCCGTATCATGTACAGATAGGGGATAAATATACAAGCTATACAAACGCCAGAGCGCAGGTTCCTGTTTTGAAGGAGAAAGGAATCGCCGCATATCCAGTATATAACGATGGATGGCGGGTATGGACGGGCAATTATCTTAATCAAAATGATACTCTATATAACATGAATTCTGTTATTGCTCCAAAGGTGCCGTCTTTATTATGTACGATTGTAAATTCGGACCCGACCAGGATTGTAATTGCGTTAAGCGGTAATACACTATTTATGTATGACAAATCTTCAGGCGCTTTTCAAATTCATCCAAACACTGCGAATTCACCGTTGATGTTCAAATTGAACAATCAGCATTTCAGAGGAAATCTCGAGGTAAAAAGGCTTACAAACAGCGATATGACATTGGTCAATGTAATTAAGCCTCAATTATATCTGTATGGAGTTGTCCCGTCTGAAATGCTTTCAAATTCAAAGCTTGAGGCGTTGAAAGCTCAGGCGATATGTGCAGGAACATATACATATAATTGCCTGAAAAAGCATAGCTCACTGGGTTTTGATCTTTGTTCGACAGTTGACTGCCAGATGTATTTGGGATATGACAATGAAGAAGCGTCAACAAATAGGGCTGTTGACGAAACAATCGGGAAAATTATAACGTACAAGGGCAGCGCTGCGGAAATAAATTATTACAATTCGAGCGGTGGGAAAACCGAAGATGTGAGGAATGTATGGGGCAATTCATGTCCTTATTTGATAAGTGTAGACGATCCTTACGAAGCTCCCGGTACCGAATGGGTTCAGGAAAGAACGCCTGCTTATATAAAGGGGAGACTAAGCGACTGGGGATATAATATAGGCGATGTGACTGCCGTAACCGCAACAAAAAAAGCTCCTTCAGGCAGAGTGACAGAAGTCGTCGTAAAAGGGACTAAAGGCAGTAAAACCTTTACGATTGAAAGATGCAGAACATTCTTTGGTTTAAAAAGCCAGTGGTATACTATTTCATCGCCGGATAAAACTTATTTCAGGGCCAATGGCGGAAAAGTTGAAAACAGGGATTTCAAAGGTATGACAGTTGTGACCTCAAAAGGAACTCAGATATTGACAGGTGTAAACAATGTTGTTACATTAATTAACGGTGCCAACACGAAGAAAAGTGTTTCTCTGACACCGGGCGCATATATTTTTACCGGAAGAGGCTGGGGACACGGAGTCGGAATGAGCCAGGAAGGTGCTATGGGATTTGCAAGGCACGGGTATACGTGTACTCAGATTCTAAAACATTATTTTCCGGGTACCGAAATTCAATAATCAAAAAGGTGCAGATAGATGAAAGTAAGTGATTTTTATTATGATTTACCAAAGGAATTAATCGCACAGGAGCCGATTCCAAACAGGCAGATGTCTCGTATGCTTGTGTTGAAAAGAGATTCGGGAAATGTTGAACATAAGCATTTTTTAGATTTATTAAGTTGTTTGAAGAGGGAAGATTGCCTTGTTTTAAACGATACAAGGGTTATTCCTGCAAGACTGATCGGCAAACGTGGGGACACGGGCGGGAAAATTGAATTTGTGCTTTTGAAAAAGCGCGATGCTGACAAATGGGAAGTTATTTTGAAGCCCGGGAGAAGAGCAAAACCGGGTTCGATTTTTGTTTTCGGGGACGATTCTCCAAACTTAGATTTAGAGGACGGTTCTCCAAATTCAGGGAATGAAGTGCTGAAAGCCGAAATATTGGAGATTTTGGACGATGGAATCAGATTGGTTCAATTTAAATACGAAGGAATATTTGAAGAAATCCTGGATCGAATCGGAACCATGCCGCTTCCGCCGTATATTACGAAAAAACTAAACGACAAGGAACGCTATCAAACCGTTTACTCAAAATATAAAGGGTCCGCAGCAGCTCCTACGGCGGGTTTGCATTTCACAAACGAGTTATTGCGGCAGATAAAAAACAAAGGTGTCAATATCGCATATTTGACATTGCATGTGGGACTTGGTACATTCAGACCTGTGAAGGTTGACGATGTGGCCGGGCATAAAATGCATTCCGAGTATTTTACGATTTCGAAGGAAACCTGTGATTTGATAAATTCAACGAGAAAGAATTCGGGAAGAATAATAGCCGTGGGTACGACGAGCTGCAGGGTTCTTGAATCTGTGGCTGACGAAAACGGCACTGTTAAACCGTTTGAGGGGAATACGGATATTTTTATTTATCCGGGATATAAGTTCAAAGCGATTGATGCGTTGATTACAAATTTTCATTTGCCCGAATCGACTTTAATAATGCTCGTAAGCGCATTCGCAGGCAGAGAAAATGTTCTGAATGCCTATAAAAAGGCAATTGATGAGAGGTACAGATTTTTTAGTTTCGGGGATTCGATGTTTATTGAATGAAATAGACAAATATAGTTAATTACAAATTATAATTTCTATGGTTGTTTTTGAAAAGACTAATAAGTACAAAAAAGATTTATAATCACCAAATAATTTTAATCGGAGAAAAAATGGGCGCAATTTCTTATGAACTGATAAAAACATGCAAGCAAACAGGAGCAAGACTCGGACGCGTGACTACACCGCACGGAACCTTTGAAACGCCCGCATTTATGCCTGTTGGTACACAGGCCACAGTGAAGGGAATGTCTCCTGACGAATTAAAAGAAATTGAAGCCGAAATAATTTTAAGCAACATGTATCATTTATATATGCGTCCGGGCCGAGAGATTGTCAAGGCTGCCGGCGGCCTGCATAAATTCATGAATTGGGACAGACCGATTTTGACTGATAGCGGCGGATTCCAGGTATTTTCGTTAAGCGAACTGAGAGATATAAAAGAAGAAGGAGTTACTTTTAAATCGCATATCGACGGTTCAAAACATTTTATTTCACCTGAAATCTCAATAGGAATTCAGAATGACCTCGGTGCCGATATTATAATGGCCTTTGATGAATGCACGCCCTACCCTTGCGAGCATGAATACGCAAAGAAATCACTTGAAATGACAACCAGATGGGCAAAAAGATGCAAGGATTTTCATCAAAACACTGAAAAACAGGCACTTTTTGGAATTATACAGGGCGGCACATTTACTGATTTGAGAGAACAAAGCGCCAGAGAAATTATCGAAATTGATTTCCCGGGATATGCACTTGGGGGATTAAGCGTTGGAGAACCTGCGCATGAAATGTTTGAAATTCTTGACCATACAGTACCGCTGTTGCCTGTCGAAAAGCCCAGGTATCTTATGGGAGTGGGCAGTCCGGATTATCTTATTGAAGCTGCAATCAGAGGGATCGATATGTTTGACTGCGTTCTGCCAACCAGAATAGGCAGAAACGGGACAGTAATGACAAGCAAAGGAAGAATTATTATAAGAGATAAAGTCTATGCAGATGATTTCACGAGCCTCGATCCGGAATGTGACTGTTATGTGTGCAAGAACTTCACAAAAGCTTATATCAGACATCTTTTGAAAGCCAAAGAGGTATTGG
Source organism: Clostridia bacterium (assembly GCA_041662985.1). GTDB lineage: Bacteria > Bacillota > Clostridia > Acetivibrionales > JBAZRJ01 > JBAZRJ01. The sequence continues at coordinate 57,256 of JBAZRJ010000005.1, read as the reverse complement.
GAATAAGACTCACAACATGGCATAACCTTAGGTTTCTGATTAACCTGATGAAAAATGTGAGACGGGCAATAATGGATGACAGATTGGGAGATTTTAAAAAAGAATTTTTTAAAAAGTACGGATATGATGACAAAGTCGACAAAAAAGTGTACAATATATAAAGCGTTAAAATAAACGTTAATAAAATAAGTTGAAAGATATTTGGGAGGACTATTATGTTATTATCAGCATTATTGGCAACTACGCCACCGGCAACACAAGCAGCTTCACAGGATCCGGGAGCCGGATCGAGTTTGATTTTTTATGTGGCAATTATTGGTATAGTTGTTTACTTTATTCTTATGACACGCTCACAAAAAAAGAACGTTAAAAAAAGAGATGAAATGTTAAACACTATTAAAGACGGAACAGTTGTTACAACAAAGGGCGGAATCGTAGGCAAAGTCGTAAATATCAAGGAAGATGATTTAACTATCGAATCAGGTATCGACGGAACAAAGATAATGGTTAAAAGATGGGCGATTATGGACATTCAGAATGAAAATGAAATAAACGAAATAAAGGAAGTTAAGAAGTAAGCAAGATGTATAACTTAAGTAATATAAAATAAATCCGGGAGGATTTTTAGATGAAACATATTAAAACCATCACAAAAAAAAGTTTGAAGGACAATTTAAAAAAAGCGGGTTGCGGCGAATGCCAGACATCGTGCCAATCAGCATGCAAAACTTCTTGCACTGTTGCAAACCAAAACTGTGAAAAAAGATAGGGATTTGGATTTGAGTCAGTAATATCAAGGTCAAATAAGATTTAAGTGAAGGGTGGAGCAATATTTCACTTTTCACTTTTTTTATTCCAAATGAAAATAAGGGGAAAATTTAATGATACACAGTTTTAAACTGAATGGAACGAACATTGTTTTGGACGTAAACAGCGGCGCTGTACATGAGTTTGATGATATATCATATGATGTTGTAAAGTATTATAAAAGAGCGTCTGAAGAAGAACTTTATGACAGACTTTCTAAAAAATACGATAAAGAACAAATTGAAGAAGCAATTTCGGAAATTGCTGAACTTGAAAAGACCGGGTTGTTGTTTTCGGACGATGATTTCCTTCCGTATTTAAAGGACTGGGAACCAAAGATGAATGTTAAAGCGCTTTGCCTCAATATTGCACATGACTGCAATCTAAGGTGCAGCTACTGTTTTGCTTCAAAGGGCGGATTCGGCGGAGAAAGGCTTTTAATGAGTCCTGAAATCGGCAAAAAATCAATTGATTTACTGATTAAATTATCAGGGGATAGAAAGAATCTTGAAGTTGATTTCTTCGGGGGAGAACCGCTTCTTAACTTTGAAACAGTAAAGGAAATTATCGAGTATGCCCGAAAAAATGAAAAAGCAAACAATAAAAATTTCAGATTTACAATAACGACGAACGCTGTGCTTCTAAATGAAGAGAACATGAAATATATAAATGAAAACATGGTAAATGTTGTTCTCAGCATTGACGGAAGAGAATCGGTAAACGACAAAATGAGAGTTCACATTGACGGAACCGGCACATATAAAAACATTCTTCCTAAAATAAAAAGAATGGCGGAAATACGGAAGCAAGATAAATATTACGTCAGAGGAACTTTTACGCGAGAAAACCTGGACTTTTCCGACGATGTGCTACACCTTGCGAACCTGGGATTCAGGCAAATCTCCGTCGAACCTGTTGTTTGCGCGAAGGGAACAGGCTATGACATTAGAGAAGAAGACCTGCAGAAGCTTTATGATGAATATGAAAAACTGGCGGTAGAATATGTTAAGAGGCGAAAGGGAAAAAAATGGTTTAATTTTTTCCATTTCATGATTGATTTGGAGCAGGGACCATGCGCAGCAAAACGCATAAGAGGATGCGGTTCGGGAAGCGAATATCTGTCAATTACGCCTGAAGGCGATATTTATCCGTGTCACCAATTTGTCGGCGATGAAGATTTTAAAATGGGAAATGTAAATGAAATTTTGCAGAAAAATGGTAAAAAGGGTGAAAACTATCTTAATAAAGAGATACAGGACTTATTTATAAAGCCGAATGTTTACACTAAGGAAGAATGCAGCAAATGCTGGGCAAAATTCTATTGCAGCGGAGGTTGTTCCGCAAATGCTTATCAATTCAACAAAGATTTAATGAAACCGTATAAAATTGGTTGTGAAATAGAAAAGAAACGAGCAGAATGTGCTCTCTGGATTAAAACTCAGGAGTATAAGGAGGATTAGAAAATGATTGCTGATTACAACAAGGTTAAACCGCAAATTGACAATAGTTGTTTTGTAGCCGATGGAGCCCAAATTATCGGGGATGTGAAACTCGAAAAAAATGTGAGTATTTGGTTTAACGCGGTTTTGAGAGGCGATATGGGTGCCATAATTGTTGGAGAAAACTCCAACATACAAGATGGCTGCATACTTCACTGTGTTCCGGATATTTCGACAGTTGTCGGGAAAAATGTAACTGTCGGTCATGGAGCGATTCTTCACAGCTGTTCAATCGGCGACGGAACTTTAATTGGAATGGGGGCAATTATATTGGACGGAGCTCAGATAGGCAGGAACTCGATTGTCGCTGCCGGCTCTGTAATACCGCCGTATAGCGTGATTGGGGACGGAGTTCTTGTCATGGGAGCACCTGCAAAAATTAAAAGAGAATTAACGGAAGACGATATAAAAAATATAAAAATGGGAATATCGGAGTACCTGGAATTGGTAAAAAACTATAATTTGTAGTATTTCTATGTATTGACGCACAAATTCTATAGTTATATAATATCGTAAGACAGATAAAAGAAGGGGGATTTTTTCAGATGAAGGGTAACAATGGGCTTAAATTCGTCCTGGTTATTATATCAATTGCAGTATTAACTTGGATATGTCTTTCCGGAACTTTTGGCGGGGACAAGATATACGGAAGTGTTAACAACATTAAATTAGGTATTGATATTAAGGGTGGTGTCGATGCGCGTCTATATGCGGTGACAAAAACCGGAGTAACCGCTTCAAGGGCAGATCTTGAAAATGCAAAAATAATTATCGAAAAAAGACTCGATTACCAGCAAATATATGACAGAGTCGTGGCAGTAAATACAACCAATGGATATTTAGTAGTGCAAATACCATATGGAGATAAAACCAAAGACCCTGTGAAAACACTTACTAATGCAGTAAAAACTGCACTTTTAACTTTTCAGGAAGTCGATGAAAATAAGAAAGATGCAAACGGTGATTATCTTCCTACAGGGAAAATAATTCTTTACGGTAAAGATGTCCAGGATGCAAAGGTTCAGACGGAACCTGATTCGGGCAAGATTGGTGTGGCATTGACTTTGAAACCGTCAGGAACAAAAGCGTTTGCTGATGCTACATCAAGGCTTATGAATAAACCTATCGCTATATTCATGGACGATCATATGGAAGCTGCTCCGACGGTTGAGGCTCACATAACTGATGGTGTTGCTTCCATAACCGGGAATTATACAGCAGCAACAGCAGGTGATCTTGCGGCTACAATTAAATCCGGTTCATTGCCTTTTAAACTGGAAACAAAACAAATAAGCACAATAAGCCCTACATTGGGAGAAAGCTCTTTGAATGTAAGTGTAACGGCAGCATTGTTCGCGCTTGTTCTTGTGTGGATCTTCATGCTTATAATGTACAGACTTCCGGGTATGCTTGCAAACATAGCCTTATTAGCACATACAGTACTTCAGTTGCTGTTTATTTCAATGACGGGAATTACGGTGACCCTTCCGGGTATTGCGGGTATAATTCTTACGATAGGTATGGGTGTTGACGCAAACATCATAATTTTTGCCAGAATAAAAGAGGAATTAAGAAATGGCAAGACTCTCAGAGCAGCAGTAGATGTGGGTTTCAAAAAAGCATTTACGGCAGTTCTTGATGCGAATATGACAACACTTATTTCAGCAGTCGTATTATATGGGTTTGGCACAGGTCCAATAAAATCCTTTGCCCTTACACTTGGTCTTGGTGTTGCACTAAGCTTCCTGACAGCAGTTGTGGTTTCGAGGATAATGCTGAAATCAGTTGTTAATGTAAACATAGCCAAGCATCATTGGCTGTACGGGATAAGCACACCAAAGGATAAAGAAAATGACACAAAGGAGGCGAAGGCATGATTGATTTAATGGGGAAGAAATATTACTTCTTTGCCTTGTCGGCAATAATTATTTTAGCAGGAGCTGTAACGTTTTTCATCCGCGGAGGATTTAACCTTGACATACAATTCAAGGGCGGAACGATAATTGAAATGCAAATGACTGATAAAGGCGTAGACGAAAAAACAGCCAATGAGTATAAGCTTGATACAGCAAAGGCTGAAAAGATAGTAGTTGATATAACTAAGAAAAATGTTACAATTCAGAAGGAAATTATTCCGGATCCTAAAAACGGAAAATTAAAAGTTGTATTAATGAGTTTAGGGATAGCCAGTCAAGACGCTCTTTCACAAACTGAAAGACAGAATGTTGAAAATGCTATCATTAAAGCATTTGAATTAAACAGCAGCAATGCGATATTCAGCCAGAACAGCTATGAGCCTTTCATAGGAAAAGAACTTCTCAATAATGGGTTGCTTGCGATATTTTTTGCATCAATTTTAATCATTCTTTACATATGGTATAGGTTTAAGATTATGTCGGGATTGTCCGCAGGGGTAATGGCAATATTGGCGTTGATACATGATATATTATTAATGCTGTCTGTTTATCTATTCTTCAACATTGTCGTAAATGAGGCCTTGATAGCCGCCATATTGACGGTTATAGGGTATTCGATGAATGATACCATTATAATCTATGACAGAATAAGAGAAAACAGCAGCCAGTTGCGTAAAATGCCGATTGGCGAACTTGTAAACAGAAGTATAGTAGAAACCCTGAACAGATCTATTAGTACTGTTGTAACGGTTTTGATTTGTGTAACGACGGTTTATGTTTTTGCAAGAATTTACGGTATCAGATCGATTCAGGAGTTTACACTTCCGCTGATCATAGGTGTTTCCAGCGGTTGTTATTCATCAATATTTATTGCAAGCCCGTTGTGGATTCTGTGGAAAGAGTCACAGGAGAAGCAGAGACTAGCAGCAAGAAAAGCAACAAGAGGATAGAGTTAAAAAATGAGGCTGACAGCATCATAAATGAGCTGTACATATTGATTAAAAAAAGAATATTTTTAACTGCTTTGAGCCTTTTGGCCGGAGACGGATTGAGTAAAAAAGTTGATTATTAAAATATAACCACTCCGTTTCGGGGTGGTTTTGTTTTTTAAGAAAATTTGAAGATATTTTAAAATATGCTTTGAGAGGAAGCGATTCAATGGAAAATAAATTTACAGTTGCAGATTTTAAAAGTTCTAAACTTACAGGCAGAAAGATATCAATTCTCACAGCCTACGATTACCCAACTGCAAAGATTATGGATGAATCAGGAATAGATTCAATTTTGGTGGGTGATTCTCTTGGAATGGTTGTTATGGGATACGAGGATACATTGAGAGTTACGATGGAGGACATGCTCCACCATATTAAGATTGTTGTCAGAGGAACCAAGAGAGCTATGGTTATTGGAGATATGCCTTTTTTATCCTATCACACGGGGAAATATGACGCCGTCAGAAATGCGGGAAGGCTATTAAGCGAAGGAGGTTGCAAGGCGGTTAAGCTGGAGGGCGGACGAGAAGTTTTGGAAGACGTACAAGCCATAATTGCAGCCGGGATACCTGTAATGGGCCATTTGGGCTATACGCCTCAATCGGTCAATCTTTTTGGCGGGCATAAAGCACAGGGAAAATCTTTTGAAACTGCAAAAAAAATATTCGAAGATGCATTGATACTTGAGAAGGCAGGAGTGTTTTCGATAACACTTGAATGTGTGCCGTATAAGCTTGCCGGCTTAATTTCGAAAAAGCTGAGCATACCGACAATAGGAATAGGATCGGGACCGGACTGTGACGGCCAGGTGCTTGTATCTCCCGATGTGACAGGCTTGTTCAGAGATTTTTCACCAAAGCATTCAAAAAGATATGCAAATATCGGAGATGATATTGAAAAAGCCGTAAAAGATTATATAAATGAAGTTGCAAATAAGGTGTTCCCAACAGAGAAAAATTCATTTAGTATTGAAGACGGCGTAATTGAAAGACTTGAGAAAGAAATTTGAGGATGAAATGTTATGCAAATTGTTGAAAAAATATGTGAAATGAAGAACATTATCGCCGGACAGAAAAAGCTAGGGAAGATTATTGGTTTCGTGCCGACCATGGGATTTCTGCACGAAGGTCATATTTCGCTTGTGAGGGAATCTGTAAAGCAAAATAATTTTACGGTGATGAGTATATTTGTGAATCCGACGCAGTTTGGTGTGAATGAAGACTATGCGAAATATCCGAGAGATTTGGACAAGGACGCCTTAGCAGCGTGGGAAAACGGAGTTGATGTCATTTTCGCGCCGTCTGTCGAAGAAATGTACCCGGAGGGATATAAAACATATGTGAATGTTGAGGATATGACCGGAATTATGTGCGGCGTTTGCCGTCCGACTCATTTTAAAGGAGTTGTGACTGTTGTAAATAAGCTGTTTAATGTAGTCCGGCCGGACAATGCATATTTTGGACAGAAGGATGCACAGCAGTTTATTGTGTTGAAAAAAATGGTTCGGGATTTAAATATGAATCTAAATGTGATATCATGCCCTATTGTGAGGGAAAAAGACGGACTTGCCAAAAGTTCAAGAAATATTTTTCTGAACGAAGAAGAAAGAGCAGAAGCGGTTGTTTTATCAGAATCTTTATTTGATTCCAAAGAGTTGATAGAAAAAGGCGAAAAATCAAAGGAAAAAGTGATTAAGGGAATCAGAGACAGAATAAGGACGGCAAAACATGCCGAGATTGAATATATAGAAATTGTTGATGCCGAGACACTTGACGAGGTGGAAACAATAAATAAAAACGTACTGATTGCACTTGCGGTTAAATTCGGAAAAACAAGACTAATTGATAATGTTATTGCGGAGGTTTAAAAATGTTTATTACTTTAATGAAATCGAAAATTCACAGAGCGACAGTGTCTGAAGCAAATCTTGATTATGTGGGAAGCGTGACGATTGACGAGGATTTGATGGACGCAGCAGGTATTCATGATAATGAAAAGGTTCAGATTGTTGACAATAACAACGGAAGCAGATTTGAAACCTATGTCATTAAGGGTGAACGCGGAAGCGGAATGATTTGTATCAACGGAGCAGCCGCAAGACAGGTGTATGAGGGTGATACGATCATTATTATGGCCTTTGGGCTGTTCGATGAAAAAGAAGCGAAGACTTCAAAACCAAAAGTTGTTTTTGTTGACGAAAACAATAAGGTGGTTAAGATTAAAAGTTTTGAGGAGCACGGACATAAAGACTCGGAGTGAAGATTTGGATGAGCAGGTGCACAACATCAAAGAAAAGAGATTAAAGTACACGTTATATTGGACTCGGATTTAAGTTTTTGACAAGCATTCCGATAAATAAATTAAAAATATTGTTGAAAATCAATAAGTTTTTTACCAAATATAAGGGAGTTTGACTATATACGACAATGGTTTTATATTAATTTGCTGAATCCTATCGAAGTATATGCTGATCACAAAAATAAAGTCGAAAGTTTATAATATAAATTTTCAAAAAAATAATATATAATCTCCTTGAAAAAGTTTCAAGGAGGTTTGATGGATGCATGACAGGTGCCCGGAAAAAGTTATGTTTTTAACCGAAGATGAAACAAGATTAAAATTAAACGAACCGATTGTTCTGGAATATTATTTAATTGACAGAATAATCGAGGAGGATGACATTCAAGAGAAAAGGACATACGGAGTGGAAATAGTAAAAAGATTTGGAAACGAGTGTGTGGAAAAAGAAATAATCCATGACCTCACATGTGACAAAGAAAAAGCAGTGGAACTATTGCATAAGTTTGCTGAAAATACGGTTACTCCTACTGGTATAAGGTATGTTGTCGATGATTTGATTGGGGTATAGTGTTTCATAAAAACAGGATTCAGAAGATAGCAAATAAAATAAAACTCATCTCCGACGAAGAGATGAGTTTTATTTATTGAAAAAAGAAGGAATATAAGTTATTTTGTCGAACAATTAATAAAAGAAAAGCGTGGGTCTGAAATCTTTATAGGGCTTAAAAATGGCAGTTAAAGGAAGGTAAATGTACAATTATTATCCCGATGAATTAATAGAGGAAATCAGAATGAGAAACGATATCGTCGATGTCGTTTCCGAATACATCAAGCTTGACAAAAAAGGTTCGAATAATTTCGGATTATGTCCGTTTCACAAGGAAAAAACACCGTCTTTTTGTGTGTCTGAGACTAAGCAAATATTCAATTGTTTCGGTTGCGGGAAGGGCGGAAATGTAATCCAATTCATTATGTTGACTGAAAATCTGGACTTTATTGAAGCAGTAAAACTTCTTGCAGACCGTGCAAAGATCGATTTACCGGAATCGGATGACAAAGAAGGAAGAGAGAAGGCAAAGCTGAGACAGGAATTATTAAAAATTAATACTGAAGCAGCGCGTTTCTATTATTCAAATCTAACATCAGACAAAAACAGCAGCATTAGGAATTATCTGACGGGAAGAGGTTTGGACGAAGGAACGATAAAAAGATTCGGAATCGGTTTTTCGGGAACAGAATGGGACCAATTATATAAATTTCTTGTCGAAAAAGGTTTTAAAAGTGAAATAATTGAAAAGTCCGGATTAGTATTGAAAAATAAAAATGGCGGTTTTTACGACAGATTCAGAGGCCGTATAATATTCCCGATATTTGATGTAAGAGGCAATGTAATTGCTTTTGGCGGACGCGTGACAGATGAATCATTGCCAAAGTATATGAATTCTCCAGAAACTCCGGTATACAACAAAGGAAAAAACTTATATGCGTTGAATTTAGCAAAAAATTCAGGAGATACACGAATTGTTATAGTTGAAGGTTATATGGATGTGATTTCACTGAATAAAAGCGGTGTAAGAAATGTCGTGGCATCATTGGGGACAGCGCTTACGGAAAGCCAGGGGCGACTGCTGAAAAAGTATGCGGAAGAAGTTATCATCTCATATGATGCGGATACGGCAGGTCAAACAGCTACAATGCGGGGATTGGACTTATTGAATCAAATAGGTTGTAATGTGAAAGTGCTTGTTATACCTGAAGGAAAGGATCCTGACGATTTTGTCCGTAAAAATGGTCCCGATGAATTTATAAACCTTGTTAACAATTCCATATCACTGCTTGAATATAAGGTCAAAATACTGAAAAGCAAGACAGACACTGAGACTACCGACGGGAAAATAAAGTTCCTGAATAAAGTTGCCGAGATGCTTTCAAAAATAGATAACAGCATGGAACGTGAGATGTACATAAAAACATTAGCAAAACAATACAGCATAACTGAGGATGCGATTTATTCAGAAATATATAAGAGATTAAGGCCGAAGACGAATTTTAAAACAGCAATGACAGAGAAAGCAGAAACGATTGCATCTGAAGCGACAGGCAAGGAAAATTCGCAGGCAAAAGAAATAATTCATAATGAACGTATGCTCATCTCATTAATTTGCATTGATAACAGCATCTATAAAAAGATCAAGGATCGCATTAAGATTGAAGATTTTATTGACGAGAATGATCGTAAAATAGCGGAAATTGTGTTTGACAGAATTGACAGCGACAGAGGAATAGTTTCTGCTGAGTTACTGGGACTTTTGGATGATAAAGAAGCAGGGGAATATGCTAAAATAATACAGGAAGAATGCAATTGCGAGAGTAATTACAAAGCCGCAATGGATATAATAAAAGGAATGGTGGTATATATAATGGACAAAAGAAAAAATGAAATATTGCTTATCTTAAGCAGTGGCGTCGAACTTAAGAACAGTGAAGTGGAAAAATTGACAGAGGAACTAAATTCTCTGATTATAAAAAGAAAAAATATATAAGAAAGGAGGAGAATAGTATGAAGAACAAAAAAGAAGAAAAAGAAATTAAAGCTGAAAAGGAAATTAAAATTAAAAAGGAAATCAAAGCAGTAAAAGCTGAAGAACCCGTTAAAGTTGAAAAGCCTGTAAAAGCAGAGAAAAAATCAAAAGAAGTGAAAGCAGTAAAAGAAGTGAAAGCAGTAAAAGAAGTAAAAGCAGTAAAAGGAGTAAAAAAAGAAAAGGATGAAGGAACAACAGTTGTTTTTGATGAAAAAGAAGCAAAGGATGTAAAGGAAAAAGCAACAAAAGTAACAAAGGCAGCAAAAGCAAAAGAAATAAAAGAGGATAAGAAAAACAGAGAAAATAAAGAGAAAACAGAAAACAAAAAGCAGATAATAAAAGAATTGGTTGAAAAGGCTAAAAGTCAGGGCTTGATGACTTATAAAGAAATTGATGACGCCTTTGAGGATATTGAAATTGACACCGAAGAAATTGAAAAAATTTATGACATATTGGAAAGCAATGGAATAACCGTTGTCGAAGACATAGATGCTGAAATTCAGAAAATGCAATCAGATGTCGAAGAAGAAGAATTGGAGTTGGATATTTCTCTTCCAGACGGCATAAGTATAGATGACCCGGTGAGAATGTACCTGAAGGAAATCGGTAAGGTATCACTTCTTTCTGCGGAAGAAGAAATAAGTCTATCGAAAAAAATGGAATTAGGTGATATAGATGCCAAGAGAAAATTGGCAGAAGCTAATCTAAGACTTGTTGTCAGTATTGCAAAGAGGTATGTGGGACGCGGAATGCTTTTCCTTGATTTAATCCAGGAGGGGAATCTTGGTCTAATTAAAGCGGTTGAAAAATTCGATTACAAAAAAGGATATAAGTTCAGCACATATGCGACATGGTGGATCAGACAGGCTATCACGCGTGCTATTGCTGACCAGGCAAGGACAATCAGAATCCCCGTTCATATGGTTGAAACCATAAATAAATTGATTAGAGTTTCAAGACAGCTTTTGCAGGAACTCGGCAGAGAACCGGTTCCAGAAGAGATCGCAAAAGAGATGAGCATGACAGTTGAAAAAGTCAGAGAAATAATGAAAATTTCGCAGGAACCTGTATCGCTTGAGACCCCTATAGGAGAAGAGGAAGACAGTCATCTGGGTGATTTTATACCCGATGACGATGCACCGGCACCTTCTGAAGCCGCAGCATTTACCCTCTTGAAAGAGCAGTTGATTGATGTTCTTGATACCTTGACAGCCCGGGAAGAAAAGGTTTTAAGATTAAGATTCGGCCTTGATGATGGCAGAGCAAGGACGCTTGAAGAGGTGGGAAAAGAATTTTCCGTAACTCGTGAGAGAATCCGTCAAATAGAAGCAAAAGCTTTGAGAAAGCTTCGTCACCCAAGCAGGAGTAAAAAATTAAAAGATTACTTGGATTAATTGACTTGAAAAAATAATTTAGATCAATTACAATCAGGAAGATATTAAAAAAATATTGACCTGATTGTAATGATTAAGTATAATTGTTTTTGTGCTGTAAAAAAGCAAATTTTATATTCCTCAATAGCTCAGTTGGTAGAGCATGCGGCTGTTAACCGCAGGGTCGTAGGTTCGAGTCCTACTTGAGGAGCCAAATGGGGGCCTTTAGCTCAGTTGGTTAGAGCAACCGGCTCATAACCGGTTGGTCCGGGGTTCGAGTCCCTGAAGGCCCACCAACACAAAAAAGCCACCGAGAGGTGGCTTTTTTGCTGAACATTATGTCCGTATACTGTTGTAAAACTCAAAAAGAGTACAGTATTGAGAAGATATTACATTTTGTGATATATTATGTTAGAGTGCATATGATAACTAAAAAAGTCATCATTTGTGTGCATATTCGTTATAAATATTCATTAAATATTTGGGGAAGGTAAAAAATATGTCAAATGCAATAGACAGAGTTCAAAAAATTATTATTGCCTTCGCAGTGCTCATTTTTGCAATAACTGTTTGTCAAAATTTTGCGCTTCTGAATAATCCCAGTATCTACATATTAATTATAATCGCTGTTTGTGCATTTTGTTTGCTGATATACAAAGTTAAAATTTCACCCAAAATATTAATCATATCAATTTTATCATTTGGCTTTATTCTGCGATTTGTATTTATTTTAGTCGTTCAAACACATATAAACAGTGATTTTGCTATAATGTTTGATGCAGCAAAAAAAGTTGCTGTCGGAAATTTTTCTTGTTTTGATATATCGTATTTTCAAAACTGGGCGTATCAAACACCATTTGTTTTATATCAAGGATTAATTTTAAAATTATTCGGTTCTGTTTTTATATTAAAATTTTTGAATGTGTGCTTCATGACAGGAATAATCTTTCTTATTTACTTATTTGCTCGAAAGATAGTTTCGGAGCGCGCCGCCGCAGTTGCTGCATTCTTATATGCAATTTATCCTGCCCCTATTTTATTAGCGTCTGTTTTAACCAACCAACACATTTCGACTTTTTTGATTTATCTGGGAATTTATATGATGCTGCGAAAAAACGATATCAGGACATTGGTTATTTCGGGTGTACTGTTAAGTTTAGGAAATTTAATGCGACCGGAGGGCATTATCGTCATTGCGACTATTTTATTCGTGTCTCTGATTTTGATTCTGAAATGTGCTACAGCTAAAGACAGGATTGATATTCTAAAAAAAGCGGGAATAGTTTTGGTAACATATTTCCTGATATTGGCATCAGTCGGTTTTGCAATAAAGATAGCAGGGATTAATAAAAACGGTATATCAAATAAATTTCCGGAATGGAAATTTATTGGGGGATTGGATAATACAACATTCGGGCAATATAATAAAAAAGATACGTACATATTGGATATAAAAGATCAGAACCTTAGGAGAAAAGAGGCTCTCAAGATAATAGAAAATTCTTTTAAAAAAGGTAATGGCGTAATTGATTTTGTTTATAAGAAAACATCTAAAATGTGGGCTTGCAACGAAAGCTCATTTTCTACCGTGTTTAAAAACGATTCAAATTACAAAAATCATGTTATGGATTTCAAAACCAATGAAAGAAAAGCAACAGGTTTGATGATGTATTTTGATAAATCCATTTACATTTTTATATTTATTGCGTTTATTTTTTCATGCATTTTGATTATTTTAAATAAGTCAAAATTGAAAGAAAAAGCATTCTTCTTTATTGTTATGATTTCAATAAATTATGCCGTATATTTATTGATCGAAATAAAAACGAGATATCGGTATAACATTATGCCGGCGATTTTCATTATGTCCGCAGCATCCTTTATACTATTTGAAAAAATTAATTTAAAAAGAAAAACAAAGAAAACTTAAATCAGGAGATAAAATGGAATTAAAGGGCAGACTTGCGTTAATAGCAAGCAAAGTACAAAAAGCAAATATAGTAGCAGACATTGGTACAGATCATGCGTACATACCGATTTTTCTCGTTGAAAACGGCGTTTGCAAAAGTGTCATAGCTTCAGATGTGCGAAAGGGACCGTTAAAAGCTGCAAAATTAAATATAAAAAACGCAGGGTTTGAAGACAAGATTGAAACCCTTATGGGAGATGGTCTTGAGACGATATCTGAAAACAAAGCGGATGTAATCATTATCGCCGGGATGGGCGGCATTCTAATTTCTAAGATACTAACTGAAGGCAAGGCAATGGCAAAAAGCGCAAAGTCATTGATTCTACAGCCTATGAACAGACTCGACGAGGTCAGGAAATGGCTGACCGAAAACGACTTCGAAATTTATGATGAGGAACTGTGTGCCGAGGGAGAGAAGATATATAATGTTATTTGCGCAAAACACTTCTCTCAGGCGGATATAAAAAAACATAAAGAAAAAAAGAATAACGAAAATAATAAAAACAATAATAAAAGTGGAAACAGAAACAGTACCGGCAACAGCATTTCAGAAGCAGCATATCTATTTATTGGCAAAAAACTTATCGAAAAGAAGGATCCTCTATTAGGTAAAATGCTCAAAAACAAGATCAGACAGCTCGATAAAGCAATCAAAGAAATGAAAAACTCTTCAAGCAACGGCAATGTGATGAAAAACGATTCAGATAGCGTCAATGAGACGAAAAGGAATGAGTCAAGAGACGAATATATTGAGTTAAGAGATGACTTAAAACGTATTGAAAATATGATAGAATAAAGATGGATCCCCTGGAATAAAAAATTAATCGATTAAATAAATAAAAAACGAATAGACTAAATTTTAATTAATTTTAAAAAAGTGTTTGAGGCACATGGGAGGTGTATTATGAGTATAAAATGCCGTGATGTGATGTCATCACTTAGGATTTTGGCACCTGAGAATTTGGCGGAAGATTGGGACAATGTCGGACTTCTGCTTGGAAGCGGTGACAGAATCGTCGAAAAACTTTTGCTGTGTCTGGATGTTACGCCTCAGGTTGCGAAAGAAGCTTTAAGGCTTGATGCAGACATGATCGTTTCGCACCATCCGATAATATTTAACACAATAAAGAGCATAAACAATGAGACGCCTGAAGGTAAAATGCTCTACAGTTTAATCAGAAATGAAACAAGTGTTTTTTGTTCGCATACAAATCTTGATATTTGCGAAAACGGATTAAACAGATATTTGGCTGAAAAGCTTGAATTGCTTGACATACACAACTCTGTTAATTCATCGGATGAAAATAAATATGTAAAAATCGGCAGACTAAGCGCAGCAAAGGACATCGATAAATTTACGGTGATTGTCAAAGAAAATCTTGGAGTGAAGAATTTAAGAATCATCGGTGATGTTCAGGATCAAATTACCAATGTTGCCGTATTCTGCGGAGGTTATGATGCAAGGCTTTGCGAAGGAATCAAAGGCGAAGCGGAAATTTTGGTGACAGGAGACATTAAATATCATGATGCACAGGAAATAGCAAACAACGGTTTTTGTGCGATTGATGCAGGGCATTTCGGGACAGAGGTAATTGTTAAAGAACTGCTGTTTACATATTTGAAGAGCAAGTTCCCAAACATTGATATAATTAGCAGTGCAAGTGAAAACGACCCTTTCAGGTTCTATTGACATTCAGGTGTTTTGAGACTATAATTACATTTCAATGTGAGTAGGTCAGATGGTCGCGTGTAAAGTGCCGAAAGGCCTTACATGAGGAAAGTCCGGGCTCCATAGGGCAAGGGTGCCGGGTAACTCCCGGTGAAGGCAACTTTAAGGAAAGTGCATAGAAAATTACCGCATATCTATGGAAACATAGGCGTGTAAGGGTGGAAAGGCGAGGTAAGAGCTCACCAGCGGCCAGGTAACTGTCCGGCTTTGAAAACCCCATCCGGAGCAACACCGCACAGGGATGCAGGCGGCCCGCCAGTCCCATTAGGTGGCTTGAGCGATACAGAGATGCGTCGCCTAGATAGATGACCGTCAGATACAGAACCCGGCTTACAGACCTAGTCATATTTAAAATGTAGAAATCGTCCGAACAGGGCGATTTTTGCATTTATATGGAAATTTCGTGGTCGAAAACTATGGAAAAAAAATATAAAATATGATATATTACTTTTAGTAAATAAACTGTCAGGGGGCTTTTTGTTGAGTCGCAAAAAGACACAAAAGAAAAAAGGTTCGAATGATAAAAAAGGCGGTTCAAGATTCAATAACGAGGTTATTGGTCTGTTAGTCCTTTTGCTTGGTGTCCTTATGACCCTGGGATTTTATTTTCAGGGCTCTATAGGAATATTCGGCAAAATCCTCCGGAATATTTTCTTTGGTACCTTTGGTACACCTTCTTTTGCAATCCCTCCCCTCATAATGATTTATGCCATCTTCATGATATTCAACAAAAATTCAAAAGCATTTAAACAAAGAATGATATATGTGGGGATTCTTTTATTGCTGCTCTCGGCACTGTTTAACGCGGCATTTTATAAGCCGAGTTCTTTGGTTAATTATTCAAAATGGCAGTATATTCAATACTTTGTCTCAAGCGGTATTGAAATGCAAGGCGGCGGTTTAATCGGCGGATTGATAAGCATACCGCTGCTTATAACTTTGAAATCACTGGGAACGATAATTATATTGACGGTGCTCGCAATAATTGACATGATATTGCTTACGAAATTTTCAATCGCAAAAACAGCAAAGACTTTCAAGGATACGATTTCGACGAAGTATCAGGCATTAAGAGATGAAGATGCCGCACCGAGAATGAAAATCGATAACGATGACCCGATTGAATTTAAACCAAAGACCAATATAATTGAAATGAATTTAGAAAATGCAGAAAAAGAATTATCGGAAATTGACGATAAGTTTATGAAAACAATTAGCAATAATGAGCAGATCGGTTTTTTGGAAAAGGAAGATGAACGCAGGGTTAAAAGCGAAGAACAGGAAACCGTCTCGGTTCATAATTCCGATAATGATATTGAATATGAGTTCCCGCCGATTACATTGCTAAACAGCAATCTGGAATCAGGTAAAAATGTTAAGATTGCGAAAAGCACAGCATTTGAAAGCGCTAAAAAGTTGGAAGAGACGCTAAGCAGTTTTGGGGTGGAAGCAAAGGTAATAAATATAAGCCGCGGGCCAACAGTCACAAGGTTTGAACTGCAGCCAAGCAAGGGAGTCAAGGTCAGCAGAATTGTAAACCTTGCAGATGATATATCTCTAAATCTTGCATCATCGGGTGTTAGAATAGAAGCGCCGATACCGGGAAAAGCAGCTATAGGAATCGAGGTTCCAAACTCTATAGTGACTTCCGTACCTTTAAGAGATGTAATTGAGTCAGAGAATTATGAAAAGTTTACATCAAAACTTGCATTTGCAGTTGGCAAGGATATCTCAGGCGAGTCGATTATTGCGGATATTTCGAAAATGCCGCATCTTTTAATTGCCGGTGCAACAGGTTCGGGAAAAAGTGTGTGTATTAATAGCATGATTATAAGCATTTTGTATAAATCAGCCCCAAAAGATGTCAAAGTTTTAATGATTGATACCAAGGTTGTTGAGCTTGGCGCATACAACGGAATACCGCATTTGCTGATTCCTGTCGTTACAGACCCTAAAAAGGCGGCAGGTGCTTTGAACTGGGCGGTAATTGAAATGGTCAACAGATATAAATTATTTGCCGAAAAAGGCGTCAGAGACATCAAGGGATACAATGCAATTATGAGAAAGTCCGAAGATTGCGAAACATTGCCGCAAATAGTAATTATTATTGATGAGCTTGCCGATTTAATGATGGTTGCCCCAAACGATGTGGAGGATGCTGTCTGCAGACTTGCACAGATGGCAAGAGCGGCCGGAATGCATCTTGTTATTGCCACTCAGAGACCTTCGGTTGATGTAATAACCGGAATAATAAAGGCTAATATTCCATCAAGAATTTCTTTTGCTGTGTCATCTCAGATTGACTCGAGAACGATTCTTGATATGGGGGGTGCGGAAAAGCTTTTGGGAAGAGGGGACATGCTTTTCTATCCTGTCGGAGAGCCAAAACCTGTGAGGATTCAGGGTTCTTATGTAACAGAGAAGGAAGTCGAAAAGGTCGTTGAATTTATTAAAAGGCAAGGTGAGACAAATTATAATGAAAAAATTATCGAAGAAATCAACAATGAAAAAAAGATAGATAAAAGGAATTTAAACGAAGCCGATGAATTACTGCCAAGGGCCATTGAAATAGTCGTAGACGCAGGTCAGGCTTCGGCATCGCTTCTTCAAAGAAAGTTTAAAATCGGTTATGCAAGAGCTGCCAGGATTGTCGACCAAATGGAAGAAAGAAAGATTGTAGGCATATTTGAAGGCAGCAAACCGAGACAGGTATTGATTACAAAATTGCAGCTTCAGGAAATGCAAATGAGAAATGATGATTATACAGACGAATCAGCTGAATCAGTTGAATCAGATGAAACTGACGAATGAGTCGAATGTTTAGAATATTAAGACCGAACAAAACGAGCAGGAAGGATTAAAAATATCATGTCCGCAAAAATAATTGACGGAAAAAAATTAGCGAAAGAAATAAAACACGATTTGGCAAAAAAAGTAATGCAATTAAAGCAGAGGTCAATAATTCCGGGTCTTGCAGTCATTATTGTCGGTGAAGACCCTGCATCAAAAATTTATGTCAAACGAAAAAAATGCGATTGCGAAGAAATTGGAATTGAATCATTTGAGTATTCTCTGCCAGAAGATACGTCAGAGAAGGACTTAATTGAATTAATAGAACGGTTGAATGTTGATTCGAAGGTGAACGGGATATTAGTTCAGCTTCCGCTTCCGAAGCATATAAAAGAAGATAAAGTTATTTGTTCAATCAATCCGGGTAAGGATGCCGATTGTTTTCATCCGATGAACGTTGGCAGACTTTCAACAGGAAGACCGCTGTTTTTGCCTTGCACACCTGCCGGAATCATTGAACTGATTCGTACGACAGGAATTGATATTTCCGGTAAGGAATGTGTCGTAGTCGGGAGAAGCAATATTGTCGGAAAACCAACTGCTATGATGCTTTTGGCACTAAATGGAACTGTAACCGTATGTCATTCGAAAACAAAAAATCTAAAGGAGGTATGCAAACGCGGAGATATAGTTGTTGCTGCAATTGGAAAAGCTGAGTTTATTAATGAGAATTATATTAAAGAAGGCGCAATTGTAATAGATGTTGGAATGAACAGACTTGACGACAGATTAGTCGGGGATGTCGAATTTGAATCCGTGTCAAAGGTCGCTTCTTTTATTACACCAGTTCCGGGTGGAGTCGGACCAATGACAAGAGCAATCCTGATGAAAAATACTGTTTTGGCTGCAATCTTGCAAAATGAGAGTATTATATAATCTTGACAGAAAAATCAAAAAAGTTTAAAATTAGTTAGAAATCTAATTAATTATTAAATTAGAAGCAGTTTGCTTTGTCTTAAAAAATGATATTTATGAAAAATGAGCATTGAAAACTGAATATTGAGGAGGTGTGTGCTATTAATACTATTAATATTGTTTTAATAATCATAGGATATGTATTATGTCTTGTGATTGCAGTAATTGCTTCATTTATATTTTTCCGCAAGGGTATTGAACATAGAAAAAAAATTGCAGAGGCAGAGATAGGAAGTGCTGAGCAAGAATCCAAGCGAATGTTAAGTGAGGCGCAAAAGGTTGCAGAGAGCAAAAAACGTGAAGCACTCCTTGAAGCCAAGGAGGAAATACACAGAAGCAGAATTGATTTAGACAGAGAAATAAAAGAGAGAAGAGTAGAAATTCAGAGACAGGAAAACAGACTTGTCCAAAAAGAAGAAACTCTTGATAAAAAAGTTGAAGCACTGGAACAAAAGGAAGAACTGATAGCAAAGAAAGGAAAAGATATTCAACTGGTACAGGACAAAATTGATGAGCTATACAAAAAGCAGATGGACGAACTTGAAAGAATTTCAGGGTTATCCATAGATGATGCGAAAGCGTACCTGTTAAAGAACATTGAAAACGAAGTCAAGCACGAAGCCGCTGTTTTAATTAAGGATATCGAATCCAAGGCAAAGGAAGAAGCTGACGGAAAGGCAAGAGATATAGTTGCCACAGCAATTCAGAAATGTGCCGCAGATCATGTCGCAGAAGCAACAGTTTCGGTTGTTCCACTTCCTAATGACGAGATGAAGGGCCGAATTATCGGACGTGAGGGCAGAAATATCAGAACGCTTGAGACTCTCACAGGCATTGATTTAATAATCGATGATACACCTGAAGCGGTTATCCTGTCAGGATTTGATCCAATCAGAAGAGAAATAGCAAGAATTACACTCGAGAAACTGATTTTGGATGGCAGAATACATCCTGCAAGGATTGAAGAAATGGTTGAGAAGGCTAAGAAAGAGGTTGACGTTACTATCCGTCAGGAGGGTGACAGAGCTTCATTTGAAACCGGAGTTCACTCATTGCATCCGGAAATAATCAAGTTGATAGGTAAGTTAAAGTTCAGAACAAGTTATGGACAAAATGTATTAAATCATTCAATTGAAGTATCGCATTTGGCCGGAATAATGGCGGCCGAATTGGGAGCAGATGTTATTTTGGCCAAGAGAGCCGGACTTCTGCACGATATCGGAAAAGCCATTGACCATGAAGTTGAAGGATCGCATGTTACAATCGGCGGAGACGTTGCCAAGAAGTATAAAGAAAATGATGTTATTATTAACGCAATTCTTTCGCATCACGGAGACGTTGAACCGACATCATTGATTGCAGTTCTTGTGCAGGCAGCAGATTCAATATCTGCCGCAAGGCCCGGTGCAAGACGCGAAACACTGGAATCGTACATCAAGCGCATTGAGAAGCTTGAAGAGATAGCAAATTCGTTTGAAGGTGTTGAAAAGAGCTATGCAATACAGGCAGGACGTGAAATTCGAATAATTGTCAAACCTGAAGCTATATCGGATGATGAGATAACTCTAAAAGCAAGAGAGATAGTGAAAAAGATTGAAGATGAGCTTGATTATCCCGGACAGATTAAGGTTAATGTTATCAGGGAAACCAGAGCGATTGATTATGCAAAATAGCATTTAAAGTAATTATGATATAATAAAAAGCGTGTAAAAACGCTTTTTATTATTTTGTAAAAAAGGTGGTGCGGGTTTTTTGAAAGTACTTTTTATAGGTGATGTGGTCGGCAGTCCGGGCAGAAAAATCATTAAACAGATTTTACCGGAAATTAAAAAAGAAAATTCCATTGACTTTTGCATTGCAAACGGAGAAAATGCCGCGGGAGGCAAAGGTATAACCTATGTAGTCGCACAGGAATTATATTCTTCGGGAATAGACGCGCTTACTATGGGAAACCATGTTTGGTCAAAGTCAGAAGTCTTAACTTTTATCGACGAAGACAATAAAATAGTCAGACCTGCGAATTATCCGGAAGAATTACCCGGAAAGGGTTCGACAATAATTTCAAATGGTTCGGCTTCAATAGGAATATTGAATATAATGGGCCGAATATTCATGGAAGGCATTGATTCGCCTTTCAAATCGGCGGAGAAGGAGATCAAAGAGCTTAAAAAATCCACAAAGGTTATAATAGTTGATATGCACGCAGAAGCATCGTCCGAAAAATGTGCTGTTGCATGGCATTTGGACGGTAAGGTCAGCTGCGTACTGGGTACGCATACACATGTTCAAACCTCGGATGAAAGAATATTGCCGTTTGGAACTGCATTTATAACAGATGTTGGAATGACAGGCCCTCATGATGGAATAATCGGCGTTGATAAGGATATTATTTTAAATAGATTTTTGACACACATGCCTATCAGGCACGAATTAGCAAAAGGAAGAATTCAATTCAATTCTGTAATTCTGGAAATCGATGAAAAAAACGGAAAGACAATAAAAATCGAAAGATTCAATCAAATAATTAAATAAAAATAAATATAATTGATAATAAACCTTTACAAAATATAGAGATGATAGTAAAATTATGAAAATAAGTAAATTAAAAAGGGTATTTATTATTTTTGTGGAATACTATCATTTAGAATATTTTAGGAGGTTACAAAGTGGACATACTAAGAATTTCATCAAAATCCAATCCAAACTCAATTGCAGGTGCCATAGCAGGTGTTGTACGAGAACATGGAACGGCAGAAATGCAGGCAATAGGGGCCGGCGCACTAAATCAGGCAATTAAAGGTGTCGCGATTGCAAGAGGATTTGTTGCACCATCAGGTATTGACCTTATTTGTATTCCGGCTTTTGCAGATGTCGAAATTGATGGCGAGGAAAGAACCGCCATTAGAATTGTTGTTGAAATGAGACAATAAGAATTTTAAGCAGTATAGAAAAATAACTTTATTTTAGATTTCACTATTAAAATTTATGAATCTAAAAATGAAGTTATTTTTTTATCAAATTGAGAATATACAAATAATATGATATCATTATCCTTGATATACAAGTGTTTTGGAGTATAATCAAATCTTGCAAAAGGGTGGATTAAGATTGAAAAAAAGATTTTCTTTTCTTCTTCTGATAATATCAATTTCGATTGCCGTCAGTTCGTGTACATTATTCAGTAAAGAAACTACCGGTAATGTTCAAAACAGCAGCAGCACAACGAACATTGTCAATAATGAAACACCTCTTAAAGGCGGAGTTATTAGATTGTTTTCGACATATCCGGATACTTTAAATCCAATAATTACAAAAAATAAATATGTTCAGGATATTTTAAAAAATGTATTTGAAGGTTTGGTGTTTTTGGATTATGAACAAAAACCTATGGGGGCATTGGCTGAAAGCTGGAAAGTTTCTTCTGATGGTTTAATCTGGACTTTTAATATAAGAAAAAACGTTAAATTCCAGGATGATACGAATCTGACTTCTGAGGATGTTGAATATACAATATCCACAATTATGAACAGCGGTGTAGATACCGTATATAAAATGAATGTTGAAAATATAGCGACTATAGCTGCGACGGACAGATATACTATTAAGATTGTTTTAAAAACCCCTTATTCTTTTACTCCCGAGCTAATGACTTTCCCGATAATTTCAAAGAAAGCTTATTCAGACGGCGATTTTTATACAATGTCATCAACCGCTAATAAAAATCCTGTTGGAACGGGGCCATACAGTTTTAAAGCCTATTACGAAAAAAGCGAAATTATTTTGGAAGAAAACACCGGCTGGTGGAAATCGAACGTTTCTTCGGTCAATGGTTTGAGTGTTCCGTTTATCAAGGAACTTGATGTCAAGCTCTATAAAAACGGGATAAATGCGATTAAGGCAATTCAGGCAAAAGATATTGATGTTGCGTTTATTTATACAGACGAGTGCGGAAAATACTTTGGGAGATATGATTTGACTGTCAATAAATATCAAAATAAAAACTTCGAATTTGTTTCATTGAATGTTACAAACAGAGCCTTGAGTGATCCGAATGTCAGACAGGCAATATCTTATGCTATCAATAAATCTAAAATTATCGGCTCTGTACTTTCGGGCAAAGCGATACAGGCGGATTATCCGATTGTGAGTAATTCATGGCTGGCAGGCTCAAATTTTGTTATGACTTCAAACAATGCTTCCAAAGCAAAGAGCATACTCGCAAATGCAGGCTGGTCAGACAATGGAAGCGGTGTGTTGCACAAATACATAAACGGTTCATATACAACTCTTAATTTTGAACTTCTTGTAAACAGCGGTAATAAAATCAGGCTTAATGTTGCAAATAAAATTGCAGCTCAGCTAAAGACTGTCGGAATAAATGTGACAGTAAAAAGCGTTGACTGGGATAGCGAAAACAGTTTAATCAGAAACAAAAATTACGATATGGCGATTTTGGGCTGGGAGATTTCATCGATTCCCGATGTTTCTTTTGCATACTCGACTAAGGATATTGCTACGGGACTAAATGTTTCAGGTTACAGCAATGCTGCGGTTGATGAATTGCTTAATAAAATTAATTTAGAAAATGATAGCTCAAAGAAGAAAACATTATATTCCGATATGTTTAATATAATTAATCAGGAAGTGCCGTATATAGGACTTTACTTCTATAATGATGCTGTTTTATACAGCAGAAGAGTAAGCGGCATTTTAAGTCCTTGTACCTGGAACAGATTCAATGATTTGCCGAATTGGTATCTTAATGTGAGTACATTCTGAAGGCTTTAAAAAAGGAGAGATGAATAATGGTTTGGATTATCATAATTCTTGGAATCACCTCAGTGGATCAGCTTTTAAAGTACTTTGTTGTAGCGAATATTCAGGGCGGTTCCTCCCTAGTTATAATAAAGGATTTTTTTCAGCTTACTTACGTTGAAAATACAGGAGTTGCTTTTAGTATTTTTCAAAACATGAACTATGTGTTAATACCTGTAATGATTGTTATTTCTGTTTTTGTGGTACGTTTTTTAATCAAAAGCAAATCAAATTTTATGAGTCTTTCACTTTCGTTTATTTTGGGCGGTGCACTTGGAAACTTGATTGACAGGATTTTCAGGGGAAATGTCGTCGACTTTCTCGATTTTCAGATAATGGGACGCCACTTTTTTATATTCAATCCGGCTGATACTTTTATTGTAGTTGGAACCGCGTTGCTTGCGTTTTATTTGATATTCATATACAAAGAAAAAGATAAAGCATCAGGGTAGAGAATTTTAGTTAAGGAATTGCGAAAAATAAATTAAACAAAAAAATAATTAAAAGAAAGTGGTCGGGATGCAAATAATTGAAATCATCTCAGATGAGGAAAACAAAAGAATCGATTTATTTCTGACCGGAAAGCTTCAGAATTATTCGAGGACATATATAAAGAAGCTTATTGACGAACAGCTTGTAAGTGTTTCGGATAAGCCGGTTAAAGTTAATTATAAGCTAAAAGCCGGCGAAAAAATTGTTGTGCGGATTCCCGATGCAAAAATTCTTGATATTGAGCCTGAAAACATAGATATCAGCGTTATGTACGAAGATGACGATATAATTGTTGTAAATAAAGCAAAGGGAATGGTCGTTCATCCCGCAGCGGGCAATTACACGGGAACACTCGTAAATGCGTTAATGTACCACAATAAAGGATCTCTTTCCGATATTAACGGCATTATCCGCCCCGGAATAGTCCACAGAATTGATAAGGATACATCAGGAGTTCTTGTCATTGCGAAAAACAATAAGGCGCACGAAAAACTATCTGAAATTTTCAAAACACATGATATTGAAAGAGTTTATATGGCTGTTGTTGACGGGATTATAAGCGAAGAGACCGGAAGGATAGAAGCGCCAATCGGAAGGCACACTGTTGACAGAAAAAAAATGTCTGTCAATGTTAATCACGGAAGAAACGCAACGACGCATTTCAGAGTCATTGAAAGATTTCGCGATTCAACTTTCATTGAGGTTACATTGGAAACGGGGAGAACTCATCAGATTAGAGTTCATATGGCATATATAAATCATCCTGTTATCGGTGATGAAGTCTACGGCAAGAAGAGAAAAGATCTTGAATTCAGAGGTCAGGCGCTTCATGCAAAGCTTTTGGGATTTAAGCACCCGACCACGGGTGAATATGTTGAATTTGATTCACCTTTGCCGGAATATTTCGAAAAATTGTTGGAATATCTAAGGGCAATTAAATGATAGAACAACAAAAATTCCATAAAAATATTTCCATTTTTATAGACAATAAAAATTAATTGTGATATAATCATACAAATTGAATAAGAAAACCTTTAATAAAGTCCAGAGAGGCCTAAAGGTAGCAGTTAATAAAATGTCTTTATATTATTTCAAATAATATTAACTTCTTGCCTTACGGCGAGAAGTTTTTTTGATATTTACAGTAAATAAGGATATGTTAAAAGAAGACCGATGGCAGCAGGTTTTGGAGGTGTGAACAATGATTGACAAGGCAGAAATAATGGACGAAAACTCAATGGTAAGAGCCATAACAAGAATTTCACACGAGATAATTGAGAAAAATAAGGGAGTCAATGAAGTTGTTCTGATAGGAATTCAACGACGCGGAGTGCCTCTCGCAAAGATGCTTGCCAAAAAGATTGAAGAGGTTGAGGGCAAGGCAGTGCCGGTTGGATTTTTAGACATTACATTGTACAGAGACGATTTGAGTATGCTGGCTGAACATCCTATTATTAATGGAACGGAGATTGGTTTCAGAATGACAGGGAAAAAAGTTATACTTGTTGATGACGTTATGTTCACGGGAAGAACTGCAAGAGCAGCAATTGACGCAATACTTGATATAGAAAGACCGAAAATGATACAACTGGCCATACTGATAGACCGCGGTCACAGAGAACTGCCGATTAGAGCGGATTATGTCGGCAAAAATGTTCCGACGTCAAAAACCGAAATAATCAATGTTAAAGTTGACGATATAGACGGAATAAACATTGTGACAATAAGTGACATTGAAAAAATAATATTGAATTGATTAGTAGGGATTAGTCCTTACTATTTTTTTGCGGATAAACATGAAAACAGGTTAAATAAATTAAAGGTGGGATAAAAATGTTCCTCAAATCTAAGGATTTACTCGGGTTAAGAGATCTTTCGGCGGAAGAGATCGAGTATATACTTGAAACTGCGAAGACGATGAAATATATATTAATGACAAAAAACAAGAAGGCTCCTCATCTTCAGGGGAAGTCGGTTATAACATTATTCTATGAAAACAGCACAAGAACAAGATTATCCTTTGAACTTGCCGCAAAATATCTGAGCGCAAACGCAGCCAACATTTCAGCCAACGGAAGCAGCATAGCAAAAGGTGAGACGCTTATCGATACCGGAAAAACAATTGACATGATGGGCTCAGATATTATTATTCTCAGGCACCCAATGTCGGGAGCGCCGAAACTTTTGGCCGAGAATGTCAGTGCATCTGTAATAAATGCAGGCGACGGAATGAATGAGCATCCAACCCAGGCGCTTCTGGATATCTTCACAATAGTTGAGAAAAAAGGAAGTATGAAGGGTTTGAAGATTGCGATTATAGGAGATATATTCCACAGCAGAGTTGCAAGAAGCAATATTTGGGGAATGCTAAAACTTGGCGCCGAAGTCTGCGTTGCAGGACCTTCAACTCTTATGCCACCATACTTAGAAAACATGGGTGTAAAGGTTTTCAACTCTGTTCAGGAGGCTTTAATAGACGCCGATGTTGTAATGGGTTTGAGAATCCAATTAGAGAGGCAAAAGAAGGGGCTGTTCCCGTCAATCAGAGAATATTCGAAGCTATTCGGACTTGACGAAAAAAGATTATTGCTTGCGAAAGCTGATGCGATTGTTCTGCATCCCGGCCCTGTGAACAGAGGGATTGAGATTTCAACGGAAGTGATAGACGGAAATAAGTCATTGATTAATGAACAGGTCACAAACGGAGTGGCAATAAGGATGGCTCTTCTATACCTTTTAACAAGGAGGGACAACAATGAGAATATTGATTAAGAACGGTCATGTAATCGACGTTGCGTCAGGTTTGGATAAAATCTGCGATGTAATGATCAAAGACGGAATAATTAGCGACGTATGTGAAAAAATAGACGTGAAAAACGTTGAAGTTATTGATGCGAAAGGCAAATATGTTCTTCCCGGACTGGTTGATATGCATTGCCACTTAAGGGATCCGGGATTTGAATACAAGGAAGACATTGAAAGCGGAACCAAAAGCGCGGCATTGGGCGGATTTACTTCTATTGCATGCATGCCGAACACAAACCCGATTATTGATAATGAAGCGATAGTGAAATATGTGATAAACAAATCCAAAAACGACGGAGTCGTAAATGTTTATCCGATTGGAGCTATTTCGAAGGGACAGAAGGGAGAAGAACTTTCAGAAATCGGAGATTTGAAATTTGCGGGAGCTATTGCAATATCTGATGACGGGAAACCTGTACCCGGTGCGTCTCTTATGAAAAAGGCTCTTGTGTACGCTTCGATGTTTGATATGACTGTAATATCACACTGTGAAGATATGGACCTTGCAGACGAAGGTGTGATGAATGAAGGCTATCAGTCTACTGTGCTTGGACTTAAAGGAATCCCTGCAGCCGCAGAAGAAATGATGGTTGCGAGAGAACTGATACTTGCAGAATATACAAAAACGAGAGTTCATATTGCTCATGTGAGTACAAAACTCTCTGTTGAACTTATCAGAAATGCCAAAAAGAGAGGTGTAAACGTAACCTGCGAGACCTGTCCTCACTATTTCACGCTCACTGAAGACGCGTGCGAGGGGTTCAATACATTGGCTAAGGTAAATCCTCCGCTCAGAACAAAAAGCGACGTTGAGGCAATCATAAAGGGTTTAAAGGACGGAACAATAGATGCAATTGCCACAGACCATGCACCGCACCACGCTGATGAAAAAAATGTTGAATTTAATAATGCCGCAAATGGAATGGTTGGATTTGAAACGGCTTTTTCGCTGGCAGTCACATATCTTCTTAAACCGAAACACCTTACGATACAGCAGATTACCGAAAAAATGTGTGTAAATCCTTCGAAAATCCTCGGGATAAACAAAGGAACGCTTGATATCGGAAAAGATGCCGATGTTATTATAGTCGACCTTGACGAGAAAAGGGTTGTTGACGTAGAGAAATTCGCATCAAAGGGCAAAAATTCACCGTTCGATAAATTTAAACTGACAGGAACCGTCGATGCAACCATAGTCGGCGGAAATATTGTTGTAAGGGAGAAAATACTGATGTAATTTACCGTTAAGCAAAAATACTGATGTAATTTACCATAAAGCAAAAAAACTGATGTATCTGAAAGAATGCAAGTGTCTTAAAATAAGGTTAAAGTGCAAGTGTTTTAAATATGGCTTAAAGAGAAGGAGAATAAATGTTTGCAGACCGTTTAATTGAGAGCATTAAAGCCAAAAACTCCTGTGTTGTAGCGGGATTGGACCCCAGGATTGAGTATATTCCATCACAAATATTGAAAAAAGCGTTTAATTATTGCGGTACTGATCTCAAATGCGCAGCACAGGCCATATATGATTTTAACAAGGGATTGATCGATTCCATATACGATGTTGTGCCGGCTGTAAAACTGCAATCTGCATATTATGAGATGTATGGCGCCGATGGTGTTAAAGCGTTTTATAAAACAGCAAATTATGCAAAGAAAAAGGGACTATTGGTAATAGCGGATGCAAAGAGAAATGATATCGGAACTACTGCACAGGCTTATTCTTCGGCTTTTATCGGGAAGATATCGATTGAAGGTACTACTCTTAGGAGTGTTTTGGATGCCGATGCTGTAACGGTTAATCCTTACCTCGGTATTGACGGCATAAAACCATTCATTGAAGACTGCAATAAATATCGTAAGGGGATATTTATTCTCGTAAAAACCTCAAATAAATCTTCGGGGCAAATTCAGGATCTTGTCACAAAAGACGGTAAAACAATTTATGAAATTGTTGCGAATCACGTTGAAGAGTGGGGAGCCTCACTAATCGGTAAAAATGGGTACAGCAGTATTGGGGCTGTGGTTGGCGCAACATACCCAAATCAGGCAAAAGAATTAAGAAGTGTCATGAAGCATGCATATATACTCGTCCCGGGATATGGCGCACAGGGAGGAACAGCTGAGGATGCTGCCAATTCATTTAATGAGGATGGACTCGGAGCAATAATTAATGCTTCGCGAAGTATAATGTGTGCCTATAAGGCGGATATTTGGAAAGACAAATATACAGAAAATCAATTTGCTGAAGCTGCAAGAGCAGAAACAATAAGAATGCGGGACGAAATAAACATTGCTGTAAAAAAACAATTTAAGGGGTGACTGTGAGTGAAAGCATTTTTGGCACTCGAAGATGGAACAGTATTTAAGGGAAACAGTTTTGGAGCAGAGGGCGAAGTAATTGGTGAAATAGTTTTTAACACCGGAATGACTGGCTATCAGGAGGTTTTAACAGATCCATCCTATTGTGGTCAAATCGTAACGATGACATATCCTCTTATCGGGAATTATGGTGTAAATATAGACGATTTTGAATCATCAAAACCACAGATAAAGGGTTTTATTGTTCGCGAAATGTGCGAAACGCCAAGCAATTTCAGGTCAAACGGAACATTGAACGATTATTTGAAACAAAATATGATTATCGGCATCGAAGGAATTGATACACGGGAATTAACCAAGAGATTACGCGACTTTGGAACGATGAAGGGCATCATATCAACGAACAGCGACTTTGAATTAAAGGATAAGATAGATGATATTAAATCCTATGAGATCAAGAATCCTGTTATGAAAGTCACAACTAAAGAAGTACAGCACTTTGAGGGCAAAGGCCTGAAGGTTGCTCTTCTTGACTATGGTTTGAAAAGAAATATCACAAGAAGCCTCTTGAAGAGGGACTGTGATGTGTATGTATTTCCGGGATACGCCTCGGCAAATGAAATACTCGCAATAAATCCTGACGGAGTAATGCTTTCAAACGGACCGGGAGACCCAAAAGACTGTGATTTTGCAATACGTACAATCAGAGAACTTCAAGGGAAGGTTCCTATCTTCGGAATCTGTCTCGGACACCAATTGGCTGCGCTTGCAAACGGTGCCGACACAAAGAAATTGAAATACGGACACAGGGGGTGCAATCATCCTGTCAAAGACCTGAAAAAGGACAGAACCTATATAACTTCTCAAAACCATGGATATGCAATAGTTTTGTCATCACTTGACGAGAAGAAAATGGAAGCCAGTCATTTAAATATGAATGATAACACCGTCGAAGGAGTCAGATATAAAAATATTCCAATGTTTACGGTTCAATTTCATCCCGAAGCATCACCGGGTCCGGCAGATACTGCATATTTGTTTGACGAATTTATTGAAACGATGAACAATTTTAAAAATAAACAACAATTGGGGGACTTACAGAATGCCTAGAAGAAAAGACGTTAAAAAAGTACTCGTTATAGGATCGGGGCCAATAATAATAGGACAGGCGGCGGAATTCGATTATGCAGGCACTCAGGCGTGCCAGGCGCTTAAGGATGATAATATCGAGGTTGTGCTTATAAACAGCAACCCTGCAACAATAATGACTGATACGGCAATCGCAGACAAGGTATACATTGAACCATTGCATATTGAGATATTAAAAAAGATAATTATTGATGAAAAACCCGACAGCATCCTGCCTACACTTGGAGGTCAGACCGGTTTGAATCTTGCGATGGAAATTGCAGAGTCCGGTTTCCTTGATGAACATAATGTAAGGCTACTGGGTACAGCGGTTTCCGCGATAAAGATGGCTGAAGACAGACAGGCGTTTAAAGACACAATGCTGAGCATTGATGAACCTTGTATTGCAAGTAAAGTAGTAAATAACATTGAGGATGCGGCAGCATTTGCCGAAGAAATTGACTATCCGGTAATTGTCAGGCCTGCTTATACGTTAGGCGGGACAGGCGGAGGAATAGTCAATAACAAAAAAGAGCTCTATGAAATCGGTTCAAACGGTTTGAGACTGAGCCGCGTAAATCAAGTTTTGATTGAAAAGTGTATTTCGGGCTGGAAGGAAATCGAGTATGAAGTTATGCGCGACTGCAAAGGCAATGTCATTACTGTCTGTAATATGGAGAACATCGACCCTGTCGGAGTCCACACCGGAGACAGTATCGTTGTTGCGCCTTCCCAGACTTTATCAGACAAAGAATATCAGATGTTAAGAACAGCATCGCTAAAAATAATTTCGAAACTTGGAATAGAAGGCGGCTGTAATGTCCAGTTTGCACTAAATCCAATAAGCTTTGAATATGCCGTGATAGAAGTTAATCCAAGGGTCAGCCGTTCATCGGCACTTGCATCAAAAGCTACAGGCTACCCGATAGCAAAGGTTGCAACAAAAATTGCCATCGGATACGGTCTTGATGAGATTATGAATGCGGTAACAGGAAAAACATTTGCCTGCTTTGAACCGACACTTGATTATGTTGTGGTTAAAATCCCCAAATGGCCGTTCGATAAATTTGTAAACGCTGAGAGAACGCTGGGAACGCAAATGAAGGCTACAGGCGAGGTTATGGCAATCAGCTGTTCTTTTGAAGCCGCATTAATGAAAGCAATACGTTCTCTTGAATTAAATATATTCACACTTGAGCAGGAATTATTAAAAAAACTTTCCGATGAGGAAATATTCAGAATGCTGACCGATATAAATGATTCCAGAGTTTTTGTGGTAGCGGAGGCACTGAGAAGGAATGTTAGCATTGCTAAAATATGCGAAATAACAACGATTGATGAATTCTTTATTAATAAATTAAACAATCTTGTGATGATGGAGGAAGAGCTTAAGACTATTACAATCGATAACATTAATTCAGAAGTTATCAGTAAAGCAAAGAAACTTGGGTTTACAGATGGCACAATAGCGCATTTTTCAGGTCTTGAAAAAAAGAAAGTAACTGAAAAAAGAAAATCTTACGGTATCAACATTTCATATAAAATGGTTGACACCTGCGCCGCTGAGTTTGAGGCGGTTACACCGTATTACTATTCAACTTTTGATGATAAAAGTGAAGTTAAAATGACGGATAATGAAAAGGTTATCGTAATCGGTTCGGGACCGATAAGAATCGGACAGGGTATCGAATTTGATTATTGTTCAGTCCATTCGGTATGGGCGCTCAAAGAGGAAGGCTACGAAACAATAATTGCCAATAATAATCCCGAAACCGTAAGCACAGACTTTGATACAGCAGACAGGCTGTATTTTGAGCCGTTAACCGAAGAGGATGTTTTAAGCATTATTGAAGCGGAAAAACCAAAGGGTGCGATAGTTCAATTCGGAGGCCAGACTGCAATAAAACTCACAAAATGTCTGAATGATAACAATATTAAAATATTCGGGACTGAAGCGAAATATGTTGACGCAGCCGAGGACCGCAAGAAATTCGATAAAATTTTGGAAGACGTAAACATCCCAAGACCTAAAGGAACAACCGTATATACAAAAGATGAAGCAATTAAAGTGGCAAACGACCTTGAATATCCGGTTCTTGTAAGACCGTCATATGTACTTGGCGGACAGGGCATGGAAATAGCATACAGCGATAACGATATAATCGAGTTTATGGAAATTATAAACCGCGTAAAGCAGGAACATCCTATATTGGTGGATAAATATATGATGGGTAAAGAAATTGAGGTTGATGCGATTTGTGACGGAGATGAAATACTTATTCCAGGAATAATGGAGCACATAGAACGTGCGGGAGTTCATTCCGGCGACAGCATCTCTGTTTATCCGACACAAACCTTATCGCAGAGTGTCAAGGATACTATTGTTGATTATACAAGAAAACTTGCAAAAGCATTACATGTTGTCGGACTCGTTAATGTGCAATATGTCTTATGCAATGAAATTATTTACGTAATAGAGGTCAATCCTCGATCAAGCCGTACAATCCCTTATATCAGCAAGGTTACAGGAATACCGATGGTTGATATCGCAACAAAGATTATGATGGGTAAAAAGTTAAGCGATTTCACATTTGGAACAGGATTGTTTAAAGAATCCGAATATGTTTCAGTCAAAGTACCGGTCTTTTCGTTTGAAAAACTGCACGATGTCGATACAACGCTGGGACCTGAGATGAAATCAACCGGCGAGGTTTTGGGAATTGCAAAAACATTTGCGGATGCTTTGTATAAAGGTATTACAGCATCAGGAATAAAGCTTCCGGAATACGGAGGAGGTATTCTGATGACGGTCAGAGATCATGATAAACTTGAATTGTTACCGTTGGCTGAAGACTTCGAAAAACTTGGGTTTGAGCTTTATGCAACAGGGAAAACAGCAAAATTGCTTAATTCCCACGGAATTGCAACAAATGCGGTTAAAAAAATTGATGAGGGTTCACCAAACATCCTTGATCTTATTCAATCCGGAAAAATAAGTCTTGTTGTCAATACCCCTACAAGAGGCAGAAAACCTGAGACTGATGGGTTTAAAATACGCAGAAAATCTGTTGAGATTCAAATTCCTTGTATGACTTCGCTAGACACGGTAAGAGCAATTATTTCGTGCCTGAAGCTTGGGA
This sequence comes from Clostridia bacterium, assembly GCA_041662985.1. GTDB lineage: Bacteria > Bacillota > Clostridia > Acetivibrionales > JBAZRJ01 > JBAZRJ01. The sequence continues at coordinate 23,621 of JBAZRJ010000005.1, read as the reverse complement.
AAAAAGTGAAAGATCTTGATATAGTCAATCTGGATGTCTTTAAATAAGCAGAAAAAAATTTTGGAGGAAATTATGCCGAAGATGTTGTTGGAAGAAATTAAATCAGTTGAAGAAATTGCGAAAGGGATATTCAAATTTTCCGTATTTTCGGATTATGTGTCGAAGAATGCTAAACCGGGACAGTTTGTGAATATAAAATGCAACGATGACTCATATGTACCTCTCCTAAGACGTCCGATCAGCATTATGAACGTTGACAGGGAAAAAGGAACGTTTGATTTTGTGATTCAGGTGAAGGGAATCGGGACTGAAAACATATCGAAAATGAACGCGAGAGATAAAATTGATATTATGGCGTGTTTGGGTAATTCATTTGAAATATCCGAAAGCTATAAAAATATCGCAGTGGTTGGCGGAGGAATAGGAATTTTCCCATTGCTTTTTTTGATAAATGATTTTAACGAATTGAACAAGAACATAAAAATAGATACGTTTTTAGGTTTTAGAAACAAAGACCTTGTGGTATTGGAAAATGAATTTAAAAGTGCTTCGGGGAATCTCTTTATTGCTACTGATGACGGGAGTTACGGACACAAAGGACTTGTTACGGAATTACTTATAAAAGAAATCGGGGAGAGCGATTATGATATAATATATACGTGCGGTCCGCTTCCTATGATCCGTAAAGTTGCTTTGATTGCAGCCAATAACAATATAAAATGTCAGGTATCGCTCGAGCAAAGAATGGGTTGCGGAATCGGGGCATGTCTTGTCTGTGTATGCAATATTAAGTCAAACGACAAGGCACATGAATATAAGCATGTATGCAAGGACGGTCCTGTGTTTTGGGCTGACAAGATAGTTTTTGAAGATTGATTTATGAGGGGAATGTGAAAATGGTTGACTTGAAGGTTAATATAGCAGGAATAGATCTTAAAAACCCTGTTATTGCAGCGTCGGGAACATTTGGATTCGGACGTGAATATTCAGAGTTTATTGATTTGAATAGACTTGGAGGGATTGCTACAAAAGGTCTCACTCTCAATCCGAGACAGGGGAACAAACCGCCGAGGATTGCAGAGACACCGTCGGGAATATTAAATAGCGTGGGGCTCCAAAATCCGGGGGTTAAAGCATTTATTGAGGATGAAATACCGTTCTTGAAAAAATTTAATACCTCAATAATTGCAAATGTTGCGGGAAGCACAATTGAGGAATATTGCGAAGTTGTTGAAATGTTAAGCGAGCAGGACGTAGACGCCATTGAACTTAATATTTCATGTCCGAATGTAAGAGAGGGCTGTCTTGCTTTCGGAACAAATAAAGAAGGCACAGGTTTTTTGACAAAAGAAGTCCGGAAATTATGTAAAAAGCCTTTAATTGTTAAACTGTCTCCGAACGTAACAGATATTTCAGAAATTGCACTTTCGGCTGAGGCAAACGGCGCAGACGCTGTGTCACTTATAAATACTCTTGTCGGCATGTCGATAGACATTGATGAAAGACGGCCGATACTTGCGAATATCGTCGGAGGACTTTCAGGTCCTGCAGTTAAACCGGTTGCAGTAAGAATGGTTTATGAGGTTTCACAGTCGGTAAAAATTCCGGTAATCGGTATGGGAGGAATCAGCAAGTGGGACGATGCCATTGAATTTTTCCTTGCCGGAGCGTCTGCAATAATGGTTGGGACTGCTAATATGTCTAATCCGAGAGCAACTATTGAAGTTATTGAGGGGATAGAAAAATATCTGGAGTCAAATCACTTTAGCAGCATTGGTGAAATAGTAGGTCTTTTAAAAACAGAACAATAGCTGAATTCTATAGGGGGTAATAAAAACGAAGACAAGATTATTGCTGGTTCGCCATGCAGAAGCTGAAGGAAATATAAAAAGATTGTTTCACGGGTGGACCGATGGTCATATAACTGATGTCGGACACAAACAAGCTGGACTTCTGGCAAAAAATATAGCAAATTACAAGATAGATGCACTTTATTCGAGTACGCTGACAAGAGCCATTCAGACAGCTGAATACATTTCTAAAATTACGAATTTATCAATTATTAAAAAAGAAAATTTAAAAGAGATAAACGGCGGAGACTGGGAGGGTGTTCCATGGGAAGATCTCCCGAAATTTTGGCCTGAAGATTATAAAAACTGGGAAGACAAGCCTCTGGTTCATAAAATGCCTAACGGCGAGTCAATGCAGGAATTTTTGAAAAGACTTGTAACTGAACTGATGCAAATAATTTCAGACAATCAAGGCAAAAATATTTGCGTGGTTACTCACGGCACTGCAATACGGGTGCTTATGAGTTACTTTTATTTTAAAAATCTTTCGAGGTCGGATGAAATCCCATGGTATGACAACACATCAATAACAATTGTCGAGTATAAAGACAATGACTTTGAAATAATTTTGGAAGGCGACACTAAGCACCTTACAGACAATCTTAAAACTATTGAAAGCCAGGAATGGTGGCAGAATAAGCAGGAAAGAATATTGGAATCTAAAAATTTGAAGGAGAACGAATAAATAATGAGCAAATTATCTGACGAGCTTACCGTATGGCTTTTTGAAACCAATGCAATCAGAGTGTGCGCCAAAGATAAGCCATTCTGGTACACCTCGGGTACGATTGGCCCATATTACATAAATACGCACTTTTTATATGGAAATGAAGAAAAGGCTGTTAAAATGTTAAAAATAATAGACGAAGAAAAGGCGAAAATATTGACATGCCCTTTAATTCTGCTGGATGTAGAAATTAAAAATTACATGAAAGACAAGACTTACAAGAGTGTAATCGATGAAATGTGTACTTTTATCGATAAAAAAATCGGTCTTGATAATATTGACTATATTTCAGGAGGAGAGAGAAGAGACTGGTTCTTTTCAATTATCACGGCACATCTTTTGAACAAGCCGCACATAACGATTTTCAAGGATTTGAAAACTGTGTTGACGGAAGATAAAAAGGCGATAGAAATAACCGAATTGAAGGATAAAAATATTCTGCATATTGTTGATTTGGTTACGGAAGCTTCAAGCTACGAAAGAGCCTGGATACCTGCGATACAAAACCTGGGGTCATCGATTAAATGGAGCCTTTCGGTTGTTGACAGAAAGCAGGGTGGGGAAAAGGTTTTTGAAAAAGCAAATGTTAAGGCATTCACGATGGTCAGTATAGATAATAGTTTGTTTGATGGAGCATTTTCAAAGGGATTGATAAACTATGAACAAAATGAAATGGTCCAAGAATTCATAAAAAATCCGTATGAATCAATGAGAAAATTTTTAATAAGCAATCCGGAATTTATTGAGGAATCTCTCGGAGCTGATGATAAAACAAGAGCGAGAGCGGAACTTTGCATGAAAAACGATATATATAATTTAAAAAAGTAAAAAGGAAGACGTGATATTTTGATTATAAATAATAATAAGATTTCCGATTCCGAAATGGAGAAGCAAAAGGATTTTATAAAAAAAATAAAATTGCTGACCGGCAATAAAAAATATAAATATAAAATAAATACATTTGGCTGTCAGATGAATGAAAATGATTCCGAAAAGCTTGCCGGAATCCTCTTGGAGTGCGGATTTGCGGAGGTTTCAGAAAGCGATGAGTGCGACCTGGTACTGTTTAACACATGTTGCGTCCGTGAAAATGCAGAATTAAAAGTCTATGGGCATTTAGGCGCGCTGAAAAAATTAAAATCCCAAAAACCGGAGATGATTATTGTTGTTTCCGGCTGTATGATGCAGCAAAAAGAAGTGGTCGAAAATATCAAAAAGAAATATAAGCACGTCGATATAGTTTTTGGAACACATAATCTTTTCAAATTCCCCGAAATGCTTTACAATTCAATTATTTCAAAAGAACCGGTTTACGATATTTCAACACCTGCGGATTCTATATTTGAAAATGTACCGATCGAGAGAAAAGACAAAACAAAAGCTTGGGTTACAATAATGTATGGATGCGACAATTTCTGCTCGTACTGCATCGTACCTTATGTAAGGGGCAGAGAACGCAGCAGAAAAATCGACGACATAGTTAATGAAGTTAAGATGTTAGCACGGGATAACGTAAAAGAAGTAACTTTACTGGGGCAAAACGTCAATTCATATGGCAAAGAATTCGGAACAGATTCAAATTTTGCCCAATTATTAAAAAAACTCGATGAAGTTGACGGTCTATATAGAATAAGGTTTATGACATCACATCCAAAGGATCTTTCTGAAGAGCTTATATATGCGATAAGGGATTTGAAAAAAGTTTCAAAGCATATTCATTTACCGATCCAGTCGGGAAGCACAAGAATTCTAAAAGAAATGAACAGAAAATATTCAAAGGAAAATTATGTCGATCTTATAAAAAAAATAAGACTTGAAATAGCCGATATTTCAATAACAACAGATATAATTGTTGGTTTTCCGGGAGAAACGGAAGATGATTTTAATGAGACCATCGAACTCATAAGAGAAGCAAGATTTGATTCTGCGTATACTTTTTTATATTCAAAGAGATCAGGCACTCCCGCTGCCGAATTAAGTAATCAAGTGCCCGAAAGTGTAGCCAAAGAAAGGTTTCAGGAATTGGTTAAGGTTCAAAATAAAATAAGCCGTGAATTAAACAATAGCCTTTTGGGATGTGAATTGGATGTTTTAGCTGAAGGATTCAGCAAAAACAATCCGGATATGCTCACAGGAAGAACGGATACAAACAAAATTATGAATTTTAAAGGCGATGAAAGTTTAGTCGGCGAAATAGTTAAGGTGAAAATAGAGAAAATACAGACTTGGTCCCTGGAAGGAAGAATTGTTCAGAATAATGATTTATAAAAAAATTTATGGTAAAATCAGATAATAAATTAAGATTATTTTAAAAGAAGGAGAAAAATATGGACATTATGTCAAAAGCAAAAGAATTGGGAGATTTAATCGCAGATTCACCTGAAATGAACCGTTTGTCGCTTGCAGAGGAGACTGTTCAAATGGATGAAAAGTCAATTAATCTTTTAAATGAATACAAGAAATTTCAAATAGAAGTAGTAAATGCAGTGAAGAAAAACGAAGATAAGACAGAAATTGAAGCTTTGAAAGACAAGCTCATGAAGAAACAGCAGGAGCTCAATGATTACGATGTAACACACGAATTTTTTGATTCGAAAATGAAATTTGACGCTTTGATGAAAACGATTAATAATGTGATTGTACACGCAATAACCGGAGAAGAGACATGCTCGTCAGATGATTGCAATACATGCGGCGGAGGATGCAAGCATTAATGTAACATTATATAAACGTGGGGTATATTATGGCACAGGTTACACCGATGATGCAGCAATATCTTGATATCAAAGAACAATACAAGGATTGTATCCTGTTTTTCAGGCTCGGAGATTTTTACGAAATGTTCTATGATGATGCTGAATTGGCATCAAAAGAGCTTGAAATAACCTTGACGGGAAAAGATTGCGGTCTTGATAAAAGGGCACCGATGTGCGGTGTTCCTTTTCATGCAGCGGATAATTATGTTGCGCGTCTTATAAACAAGGGATTTAAGGTTGCTATTTGCGAGCAGGTTGAAAATCCAGCATTGGCAAAAGGACTGGTTAAAAGAGATGTGGTTAAAATAGTGACGCCCGGTACGGTTACAGAATCTTCGATGCTTGATGAAAAAAGAAACAATTATCTGATGTCAATATACAAATCCAAATTTTACTTCGGGATAGCGACAGTCGACGTTTCAACAGGTGAATTTCTGTCGACGCAGATTTCATGGGGAAATACTCATGCAAAACTGTTAGATGAAATCGCAAAATTTTCACCGTCCGAAATTGTTGTCAACGGAGAAGTGCAGTCAGACGACATACTCGTTAAATCAATAAATAATAGATTTGAAATTTACATTTCGAATTTTGACGATAAATACTTCGAAAGCATGAATGCTTCAAAAAGTCTTAAAGATAAGTTTGGAGAAGACATTGCAGTCTTTAAAGATTACGACCTGTCAATGAACGCCTCAGGCGCTTTAATCGAATATCTTGAACAAACCCAAAAGGTCAATCTCGACCATATTCAAACAATAAATATTTATCGGATTGAAGAATATATGGGTATTGATATCACCGCGAGAAGAAATCTCGAACTTACGGAATCAATGCGGGACAGGTCCCGAAGAGGCACTTTGATCTGGGTTTTAGACAAAACAATGACATCAATGGGCGGAAGAGAGATAAGAAAGTGGATTGAGCAGCCGCTTATCAATATTGATGATATAAAATTTAGAAATGAAGCGGTAGGCGAGTTCAAAGAAAAGTTTATGGTACGTGCAGAGCTGAGAGACCAGTTAAAGAGAGTTTACGATATTGAGAGGCTTATTGGTAAGGTGGTTTTAGGCATTGTAAACGGCAGAGATTTAATTGCGCTAAAAAATTCTTTGGGTCAGCTGCCGTATATTAAAATGATTATGGAAAAAAGCGAAAGCAATATGAATAAGGCAAACTTTAATAATTTGGATGTCCTTGAAGATGTACATGCACTGATAGATTCATCGATTAATGATGATCCTCCGATGTCTTTGAAGGATGGCGGAATTATAAAAGCGGGCTTTAATAAAGACGTGGATAAATTCAGAAATGCAACCAATGACGGCAAAAAATGGATTTTGGATGTTGAAAGCAGGGAGAGAAAAAAGACGGGAATCAAAAATCTTAAAGTCGGATTTAACCGCGTTTTTGGATACTATATCGAGGTCACAAAATCAAATTATGAAATGGTTCCTGATTCATATATAAGGAAACAAACACTCGCGAACTGTGAAAGATTTATTACCGAAGAACTGAAAGAACTTGAGAGCACGATACTTGGAGCCGAAGAAAAACTGACTGCTCTTGAATATGAACTGTTTGCAGAAATCAGAAATGAAATTTCGACACAAGTGAACAGAATAAAAAAATCAGCAAAATGTATTTCTGAAATTGACGTTGTCTGCTCATTGGCGGAGGTAGCTGACAGAGAAAATTACTGCTTGCCGCAAATTACCGGCGAGGACGAGATTATTATCGAAGAAGGAAGACATCCCGTTGTTGAGAAAACTTTGGGTTCAGGGTCATTTGTGCCAAACAGCACTAAACTTGACATGGAAGAAAACAGACTTGCAATAATTACAGGCCCCAATATGGCCGGGAAATCGACATATATGAGACAGGTAGCGATTATAGTACTGATGGCTCAGATAGGAAGTTTTGTTCCTGCAAAGACAGCGACAATAGGAATTGTCGACAAAATATTTACAAGAGTCGGTGCAACTGATGATCTCGCTTCCGGACAGAGTACATTTATGGTCGAAATGAACGAGGTTGCAAATATAATAAGCAATGCGACACCAAAAAGCCTTTTGATTTTGGATGAAATCGGCAGAGGAACGAGTACTTTTGACGGATTAAGCATAGCATGGGCAGTTATTGAGTTCATCAGCGATAAAGAAAAAATCGGCTGCAGAACATTGTTTGCAACACATTATCATGAATTAACCGAACTTGAGGGGAGACTAACCGGAGTAAAAAATTATTGTATTCTTGTTGAGGAAAAGGGTGAGGATATAATCTTTTTAAGAAAAATAATCAGAGGCGGTGCAGACGCAAGCTATGGAATACAGGTGGCAAGGCTTGCAGGAATACCACAGCCTGTTATCGACAGGGCTAAAGACATACTGATTGAACTTGAGGATTCAGATATAAGCAAAAAAGAAATTCGGGTCAGACGCGGGAGCGCACCAATCGACGGGCAGCTTGATATATCTTCGTTTAACAGTAAGACAAAAGCGGCAGATGATATAATTGATGACTTAAAAGAAATAGACATTTCAAAATTAACTCCTCTTGACGCATTGAATGAATTGTACGAACTTCAGAAGAAAGCAAGGAAGTGAAAAAATGGGTAAAATTATCATTCTTGATGAAAACACATCGAATAAAATCGCTGCAGGAGAAGTGATAGACCGGCCATCTTCGCTTGTAAAAGAACTTGTGGAGAATTCAATCGATGCAAATGCAAAAAATATTACTGTTGAAATCAAAAGCGGCGGAATCAAGTTAATTAAGGTTATTGATGACGGTTTTGGGATTGATGAGGATGATGTAGAAATTTCATTTGAGAGGCATGCGACAAGCAAAATAAGAAATGCCGACGATCTGGAATCCATAAAAACAATGGGATTCAGGGGAGAAGCACTGGCAAGCATCGCAGCTGTTTCTTACGTTGAACTGAGATCAAGGGTTAAGGATAATCAGGTCGGGAGATTTGTTAAAATCCGGGGCGGTGTTATTGAAGATATAGGTCAGGCGGGGCATCCTGTCGGAACATCAATCAACGTCAATGAATTGTTTTTTAATACACCCGCAAGATTTAAATTTTTGAAAAAAGATACAACCGAAGAAGGCTATATTTCAGATATTCTGGGAAGGATAGCGCTTTCCCATCCGAATATTTCAATTAAATATATTAGCAATAACAAAGTATTAATGCATACACCCGGAAACAATGATCTTTTAAGCACAATTTTCAGCATCTACGGAAAAGATACAGCGAAAAATCTGCTTGAGATTAATTATTCTGACGAAAAGGTAAAGATTACGGGATTTGCAGGGAAACCTGACTCTTCGCGTGCAAACAGAAACTATCAAACACTTTTAATAAACGGCAGATATTTTAAAAGCAAAATCATTTCCTCGGCAATTGATCTGGCATACAAGACTCTTTTAATGAAAAACAAATACGCATTTATTGTATTGAATATTGAGACAAACCCGGTATTTGTCGATGTTAACGTTCATCCTTCCAAAATCGAGGTTAAATTTTCTGACGAACAGGCAGTATTCAGAAGCGTGTTTCATGCTGTCGAAAATACATTAAAGGAAAACACTCTGATTAAAGAGATATTGCTTGACAAAAACGATGCGTTTAAATTTAACAATGAAAATAAAAATGAAAATAAAAATGACAATCGCTATAGCCAGGAAGCCATAAAACACGATACTAATTCACAAGAAATCGATGAAGCAAGAAGAGAAATAAGCAAATCAACAGAAGAAATAGGAAAATCAGGAGAAACAGCCGATAAACCCGGAAACGATGATTTCGTGAGGATGAAAACGATTGTTTCTGAAGCGGATGTCTTAGATAATAGTTATAAACAAAATAAAAATGTAATTCAAACAGAAAACGGCGCGATACCGCAAGAAAAGAAGCACGAAGAGCTTTGGGCACAGGAAGATAAAGAGAAAGAAGAAGGTCTTAAGTTACAGGGAAATAAGGAGAAAGAAATTGATGCAAAAAGTCTATTGAACGCAAGAATAATCGGACAGGTTTTCTCGACCTATATTATTCTTGAATGCGGGCAAAACCTTATACTGATTGACCAGCATGCTGCACATGAAAGAATTATGTACGAAGCATTAAAGAAGAAATATTTAAAAGGCGACACACTTTCCCAATCCCTTTTAACGCCCGTGGTTATTGAACTTACGGGGAAGGAAGTCAGATTTGTACAAAATAAAGATGATTTTTTTAAGAGTATAGGATTTGTTTTTGAAGACTTCGGCAGCAATTCAATTATTCTCAGGGGAGTGCCGTACGACGGAATAGGAATAAACGAAAGAGACGTCTTTTTATCTGTGTTGGACAGGGCACAAAGCATCGATAACATGGACAGTGAAAAAAAGACGGATGATCTCTTATATACCATAGCCTGCAAAGCCGCTGTAAAGGCAAATAAACATCTTGATGAGCGCGAGATAAAGAATATTCTCGTGGGATTGTCCGGGATTGAAAACCCTTATACTTGCCCTCACGGCAGACCTACTATTATTTCGATTTCAAAATATGAGGCTGAAAAAATGTTTAAAAGAATTATTTGACACAATGCACAGTCAGAAAAGATTTCTGCTCCGAATTATTTAAAAAAGTCTTATTGATGTAAAGAAGGATTATGGAGGTTATTGTGAAATACGTTGTTGTAATTATCGGACCAACAGCATCCGGGAAAACAAACATATCAATTGAACTTGCAAAAAAAATAAACGGCGAAATTATCTCGGCTGATTCGATGCAAGTATACAAGCATATGGATATCGGCACAGCAAAACCCACAAAGGATGAAATGCAGGGTGTGCAACATTATTTGATTGATGAAATCGAACCGTTCGATGTATTTTCTGTCGCTCAATACAAAAAACTTGCATTGGAATATATCGATGATATTGCGGAAAAAGGCAAGACCCCAATTTTATGCGGAGGAACGGGCCTGTACATCAATTCGGTAATTTACAATATAGAGTTTTCCGAAACAATCCGCGACATAAAATTCAGGGAAAAACTCATGAAAGAAGCAAAAGAAAAGGGAAATAGGTATATTCATGATAAATTAAAAATTGTTGATTTTGCAGCTGCCGAAAAAATACATGAGAACAATGTAAAAAGAGTTGTTCGCGCGCTGGAAGTTTATGAACTCTCTCATAAAACCATCAGTGAACAGCAAAAAAACTCCAGGAGAATACCTCCAAAATATAAATTTGTGGTAATAGGACTGAACATAGACAGAAAGCTTCTATACGAGAGAATTGAAAAAAGAGTCAATAAAATGGTTGATTCAGGGCTGATTGAAGAAGTTGCAAAATTAAGAAATATGGGTTTGAATAGAAACCATTTATCGATGCAGGGGATAGGTTACAAAGAGATACTTTCAAATTTGAATGGTGAAATATCGATTAATGAAGCGATAGAGGCAATCAAAAAAGGAACAAGGAATTATGCCAAAAGACAAATGACATGGTTTAGAAAGATTGAAGATACTGTTTGGATTGATGTGGATGAAAACACAAACCCGTCCGATATAGCGGTACAAATTGAAAAAATGATAATTGGATAAATGATAATCAAATAAATTGAAAATCGGACAAATCAGCAAGTAGAATGATAATCTTATAGTTTTCTGAATACACCCGTGACTTTGCCCAAAATTGATATATTATCATGCACAATTATCGGCTCCAAAAACTGATTTTGCGGCTGAAGTCTTATGTGACCTTCTTCCCTGTAAAAAGTTTTAACTGTAGCTTCGTCATCAAGCAGAGCAACTACGATATCTCCATTATTTGCTATGGACTGCTGTTTTACCAATACCAGATCGTTATCAAATATCCCTGCGTCAACCATACTGTCGCCTTTTATCCTAAGCATAAACGTAACGGAATTTTGAACATAATCCATTGGGACAGGGAAAGTGTCTTCAACGTTTTCGACTGCCAAAATCGGCTGTCCTGCTGTTACCCTGCCGATTATGGGAACATGAACAAGTTCTCTTTGAGGATATATGTCATCGCTTGAATTAATTTTAGATTTTATATTATTCATAACCTTGATTGCTCTCGGCTTGGTTGCGTCCTTGTGAATGTGGCCCGATTTTTGAAGCTTCTCCAGATAGGCGTGTACCGTTGAAGTTGATTTGAAACCGACGGCTCCGCATATTTCTCTCACGGAAGGAGGATAGCCGTTTTCTGAAACTTGTTTGTTTACAAAATCGAGAATTTTCTGCTGGTTTTCATTTGGTTTTTTCTGCATAAAAAACACTCCAATCTTTTGTAATTTAACAACATTATAACATAAGATTTCAAAAAAGCAAACTTATGTTCGTTTTTTTAAAAAAAGCATTGACAAAGAACGTATGTTCGATTATACTAACAATAAGAACATACGTTCTGCATGGAGGGGAGTAATATGAAGAAGAAATATGTATTAAAGAACAAAAAAAGATTTTCAGCGATAATACTTATTTTGGCGGTTATATTTGTTTCTCTGGTTTCGTCGACTACAGCATACGGATATAAAACACCAAAATATGAAAAGATCACAGTACGAGCCGGTGATACACTCTGGAGCATTGCACAAAAATATATAAAGCAGGGTGATGTAAGAGAAAATGTCTACAACCTTCAAATTAAAAACAATCTTACAGATGCGACTATCTATGAGGGTATGGAGATAAAAATACCGGTAAGAGATTGATATTACAGATGCTTTTTAATATAGGCCATCTTTTGATCAATAACAGAACTGTCCTCATACTTTTTGTATTTATAATATTTATTATAATAAAATCTTGCCATCTTATAATTGCCTAATTTGAAATATAAATTACCTACATCTTCGAGTATAAATAATTTTCTGTTATCGATTCTGTACCCATTAAGATATGCTTCCAATGCCAGTTTGTTTTTACCGGTATTCTCATATGCAGATCCCAGATTGTGATAAGCGTATGTTGTTTCCACCAAGGCAAGAGTATATGTAGCCTGATTGATACATTCCCTGTATCTTTTTTGGAGGAGATAGACCTTTGATAAATTTGATGAAGCGACGCTGTTTTCGGGATTTATTGAAATCGCTTTATTAAACTGTTTTTCTGCATGTCTCAGATACTTGTTTTGGTTGACCCCTGCGTTGTTGTAACTGTTCAAATATCCGGTACCCAACGATGTATGTGCTCTGTCGCTTGACGGACTTTTACTGACAACATCGCTCCAAAGAAGAATGTCGCTGCTGAATAAATAATTTCTTTTTAAAGTCAGACCAGAGTAAAGAGGTATTGTGAAAATGCAGAACACCAGGAAAAACAAAAGGGGTTTTTCAAAAGAAAAATGCCTGCGGAATATTCTAAATGCAGCAAAAATAATGCCGACCAGGAATATAACGAATCCAACCGAAGAAAAATACAATCTGTGCTCAAAATACACATCTTTTATGGATATTAAAGTGGATTCGACCGAGAGACCGATATAAAACCAGAATATTCCCAAAGAAATAAGTTTGTTTCTTCGAATACACAATATTGCCATCAAAAGAGTAAGAAATATGACTATCAGCGAAATATATGTATTGTTTTCGAAAATAGTCTTTGATTTGGGAAACGAGTCAGCATAGTCAAAATTCTGTCTATCGGGAATCAACATCTGCTCGACATATCTTGAAACGACATTAATCTCGGTAGTCAGGTAATGAAATCTGTCCATCGAAGTGCTTGCCTTAAAAGTTGTATTGGGGTCGCTTTGGTTATAGCCGTCAAGATAAAGATTTGTAACAGGTACGATAAATATCGTCAGTGATAATATAAATAAAATTGCAATTCTTTTTAACGGTTTCAAACGAAATTCTTTTAAAAGGAAAAGAATTTCTACGGTTATTATTAATATAGGAATCGTAATTGAATTTTCCTTTGTAAACATGGCAATGATCGTAGAAAGAAAAGATAAAAAAAAGTAAATTAATTTGTTGGTGGTGCGATATTTCAGATAAAAATATATTGACAATAAAATAAACATTGCGGCAAGAGATGCTATCCTTTGAACAATATATGTCACGGCACTTGTATTAATTGGATGAACAATAAAAATAACGGCAGACAAAAGACAAATAATGTTTTTATACTTTTGCAGCGATTTGTTTTTAAAATATTCAAATCCGAGAATGATTCTGAATATTAAAAAGAATAAAAACCCGCTCAAAATATGAATAATTAGGTTTACTACATGATATCCAACCTCGGAATTTTGACCGAAGAAATAATTAATGGAAAAAGTGAAGTAAGCAACTATCCGGCTTGAGTAAAAATGCCACATTGCGACGAAATCAAATGGAGTCTGTATGGAATAATTGTTGCTGATTGACCCAAAGTCATCAAGTTCAAAGGGTGCGTTAAAAGTATTGCTATATGCAAGAAGAGCAACAATAGAAATTAGTATTATCGGTATAAGTTTGCCGTTGAGGGTGTGTTCAATTCTTGTTAATGAAAATTTTTTTGATTTACTATCCGAATACTCGTTTAAATCATCTGAAATCATTTGGCGTACTCACTTTCGATTGTAGATAATTCTCGATAACAGTTTATCACGAAATCCGCTAAGTTTCATGGTTAAATATTATTATTTATGTTAAAATAATCGTGCGAGTTTCGCGGAAAGGAAGCACAAAAAATGAAGAAAACAATCTATCTTGACAACTGTTCTGACACAAAACCATTCAAAGAGGTTTCGGATTATATATGTAAGACGATGAACGACAGTTTCGGAAATCCGTCTTCGATGCATAGTATGGGCATTGAAGCAGAAAATATAATAAAAGAAGCAAGAAAAACAATTGCAAAAACATTAAAATGCAGTACGAACGAAATTTATTTCACATCAGGAGGAACCGAATCAAATAATCTCGCAATACGCGGGTATCTTTCCGCAAATAAAAGACAAGGAAAGCATATTTTAACATCAAAAATAGAGCACCCATCCGTTTTGAATGTATTTGAAGACTTAAAAAAAAGCGGCTATGATGTAGAATACCTTGATGTAGATGAAAATGGAGTTATAAAACTTGAAACATTGAAGAAGATGATTAGAAGCGACACCGTTTTATTAAGCATTATATATATTAACAATGAAATCGGGACAATCCAGTCGATAGGGGAAATAACAAAATTAAGAGATTCAATTAATAAAAAACTGTGTATACATCTGGATGCGGTACAAGCCTACGGCAAAATCCGTATCAGTCCTAAAAGACTTGGAATCCAGATGTTATCTGTCAGCTCGCATAAAATTCATGGACCGAAAGGTTGCGGAGCGATTTTCATAGATGAAAAAATAAAAATCAAACCTTTGGTTTTTGGCGGGGGGCAGGAAAGAAACATCAGACCGGGGAGTGAAAATGTCCCCGGAATAGCAGGTTTTGGGATGGCATCCGAAATTATAAACTCAGGAATTGACGAAAATTATAATTCTATGTCAAAAATGAAAAAAATGTTTGTCGAAAACTTGAAGAAAAACTTTGATGATATAAAAATAAATTCAAATGAAAATGGATCTCCGTATATTTTAAATGTTTCATTCTTAGGCGTTAAGGCTGAAGTTTTGCTGAACCATCTCAATAAAAAGAATATTTATGTATCAACGGGTTCTGCGTGTTCCTCAAGAAAAAGTCTTCAAAGCCATGTTTTAAAAGCAATAGGGCTTCGAAAGGAACAAACTGAAGGAGCAATCAGATTCAGCTTTTCGTCGGGAAATACTGAATCAGATATAATTAAAACTATTGAAGCATTAAAAGAAATAATACCTCAGATAAAAATGAAAAACTACAGAGGAGACGTAAGATGAAGAACGTTATACTTGTCAGATACGGTGAAATAGTCTTAAAAGGTCTGAACAGACCATTGTTTGAAGATATATTGATCAAAAATATTAAGAAGTCATTATTGGGTCTTGGAAAAATAAATGTTGTTAAATCACAGGCAAGGATTTTTGTTGAACCTGATGATGAAAATTATGACTATATTTCAGCCATTGAAAGACTGAGAAGGGTTTTTGGAATTGTTTCGGTAAGTCATGTAAAGAAAATGGAAACTGATTTTGAAACAATTAAAAAATGCAGTATCGAGATGGTGCAGAAAATCCTAAAATCACGAGAATACAAGAGTTTTAAGGTTGAAACAAAACGAGGACAAAAGAGTTTCCCCATGAAATCTCCAGAGGTTTCGGCAGAACTTGGGGGAGTAATTCTGGATAACTTTCCCAATCTGACAGTGGATGTTATTAAACCTGATTTTATATTATACGTAGAAATAAGAGAGAATACTTATATTTATTCGGAGAAAATTCAGGCATTTGGCGGAATGCCTCAGGGAACAAACGGTAAAGCAGTTTTGTTGATTTCGGGAGGGATTGACAGTCCTGTGGCGGGGTGGATGATGGCAAAGCGTGGGGTTGAAATTTCTGCGGTTCATTTTTACAGTTATCCTTATACAAGTGAAAGAGCAAAACAAAAAGTAATTGATTTAACTAAAATTCTGGCTTCTTATTGTGGTGAAATTGACCTTTATATCGTTCCTTTTACCGAGATTCAACTGGAAATAAACGATAAATGCCCGCATGACCAAATGACTGTTATAATGAGACGCGCAATGATGCAAATTGCCGAAAGAATAGCAAATTCAAACGGAGTACAGGCATTGATAACAGGCGAAAGTATGGGACAGGTCGCAAGTCAGACGATTCAAAGTCTCGTTGCAACCGACGATGCAGTCAACATGCCCGTATTCAGACCGCTGATAGGTATGGATAAAAATGAGATTGTCGATATAGCAAAGAAAATCAAAACATTTGAAACTTCAATTTTGCCATATGAGGACTGTTGTACGGTTTTCGTATCCAAACATCCAAAAACAAAACCTCTGTTGAGTGCGATAATCGAATGCGAAGCATTGGCGGATTTATCGGGAAAAATTGACATTGCTGTTGAAAGCGCAGAAAAACTAACAATTAAGCGGGAAGCATTGCATTAATATTGTAGTTTTTGATATAATTATTGACAATGATTGAGGAGGAAAAATATGATTAATTTAGATAAAGTTGAAAAGGCGGATCCTGAGGTTGCGAAAGCAATTAAAAAGGAAATCGAGAGGCAGAGAAATAACATTGAACTGATTGCCTCTGAAAATTTTGCGAGTGAGGCAGTGCTTGAAGCGATGGGCACTCCATTGACAAACAAATATGCGGAAGGTTACCCGGAAAGACGATATTACGGTGGCTGCGAGCATGTTGACACAATCGAAAACCTTGCAATAGAAAGAGCAAAAAAGATTTTCGGAGCAGAACATGTTAATGTCCAGCCGCATTCGGGAGCTCAGGCAAATATGGCTGTCTTCCTCGGTCTGTTGGAATATGGCGATACTGTTTTGGGAATGAGCTTGTCGCATGGCGGTCATTTAAGTCATGGCATGAAAAAGAATTTTTCGGGAATGTATTTTAATGTAATATCATATGGAGTAAGTGAAAAAGACTTCAGAATTGATATGGAGGAAGTAAGAAGAATTGCAATAGAGAGCAAACCAAAATTAATCATTGCCGGAGCAAGTGCATATCCGAGAACGCTCGATTTTAAAGCTTTCAGAGAGATTGCAGATGAGGTCGGAGCATATTTAATGGTTGATATAGCTCATATCGCAGGACTCGTTGCTGCAGGAGTTCACCCAAGCCCGGTACCATATGCCCATGTTGTGACTACAACCACCCATAAGACCCTAAGAGGACCGAGAGGCGGAATGATTCTTTGTACGGAAGATCTTGCAAAAAGGATCGACAGCGCAGTATTTCCGGGTATTCAGGGCGGACCTTTGATGCATGTTATTGCATCAAAAGCAGTAAGCTTCAAGGAAGTTTTAACTGAAGAATTTAAAGAATATCAAAGACAAATTGTATTAAATGCAAAAGCAATGGCTGAAAAATTTATTGAAAACGGATTTAATCTTGTATCAGGCGGCACTGACAATCACCTTTTGCTGATTGATTTGAGCAATAAGGGAATCACCGGTAAAAGTGCGCAATTGTTGCTTGATGAAGTTGGGATTACTGTGAATAAAAACGGGATTCCTTTTGATAAAGAAAAACCTACAATTACATCCGGGATAAGAATCGGCACTCCCGCAGTTACTGCAAGAGGAATGAAAGAAGACGACATGAGGGAAATCGCAAATCTGATTACATTAACGTTGACCGATCTCGAGAACTCAAGGAAAGCGATAATAAAAAGAGTCAGCGAACTTGTGAAAAAATATCCATTATACGAATGAAAATGGTAAAAATATGACTGAGAAAAAAGAACCGCTGGCATACAGAATGTGCCCGCGGACAATTGAAGAATTTGCAGGACAAGAAGATATCGTTGGCAACGGCAAATTGCTTAACAGGATGATTAATGCCGACAGGATATCTTCTATTATTTTATATGGCCCCCCGGGTACGGGAAAAACGTCTTTGGCAAGAATCATTGCAAATACAACAACATCAAATTTCGAGAAATTAAATGCAGTCACGGCCGGAGTTGCAGATATCAAAAGAATCGTGGCTGATACAAAAAATCCGATTCTAAATAAAAACAACAGAACAGTTCTTTTTGTTGACGAAATCCACAGATTTAACAAATCGCAGCAAGATGCCTTATTGCCTTCAGTTGAGGAAGGCACAATTATTTTGATTGGCGCCACAACAGAAAATCCATTCTTTGAGGTCAATAAATCGCTTATTTCAAGATCATCTGTTTTTATGCTAAAACCTCTGTCGGATATTGACATTATAAGTATTGTAAAGAGCGCACTGGCAGATAAAGAACGTGGTCTTGGTAACTATGACATTAAAATTGACGACGATGCTCTTTCGTATATTGCATCGGTTAGCAACGGTGATGCAAGAATAGCTCTGAATGCTCTTGAACTGGCAGTGATGACATCCGATATTAAAAAAAACGGCAAGATAAAAATAGATGTTCATCTAATTGAAGAATGCGTACAAAAAAAATCAATAACATTTGATAAATCGGGTGAAAGCCACTACGACAATGTCAGCGCGTTTATAAAATCCATGAGGGGCAGCGATCCGGATGCCACAGTTTTTTATCTTGCACGGGCAATTTATGCGGGCGAGGATCCCGAATTTCTGGCAAGACGAATAATAATATCTGCTTCCGAAGACGTCGGAATGGCTAATCCGAATGCTTTATCAGTAGCCGTTGCGGCATCTGAAGCTGTGAGAATGATAGGCATGCCGGAGGCAAGATTAGTGTTGGCGCATGCCGCAATTATGGTGGCAACCAGCCCGAAGTCAAATTCATGTTATATCGCAATTGAAAATGCGCTGGAAGATGTGTCTACGATAAACACCGGTGAAGTCCCGATGCATCTGCGGAATTCCAAGAGCAAAGAGATGACGGATTTAGGGTACGGCAAAGGATACAAATATGCACATAACTATCCGGGAAATATAGTTGAACAGCAATATTTGCCTGATAAAATCAAAGATAAAATTTACTATAAGCCTTCGGTCAACGGATATGAACAAAAAATAAATGAGTGGATAAAGAAACGGAGAGAGAAATAATGTTGAAAAGAATTGGCGCAATAGTTTTACTGATAGGTTTCGTTCTGCTGATTGTCAATTTACTGCTGATTCAATATGCATTGAAAGAAAGCCTTATCATATATGCAGTAATAGCTGTGTCGTTTTTATTATTGCAAAATAAGGCCGGAAGAAAAGGGTAACCAACAATAAATATTAAAATGTTGCATATGTTAAAAATATATAATATAATTTTTAAGAGCAGTAATTAGTAGCAGGTAATAATTATTACTATTCGTTGCTAAACAATAGCGAGGTGTATGAAATGAGCAGGTCTTCCCTTATGAAGAGGGAACGTCATAGTGTGCTTTCCGAAAAGGTTAAGACTGATCCATTTCTAACCGATGAGGAACTGGCCGACGTTTTTCATGTTAGTGTTCCGACAATAAGATTAGACAGACTTGAGCTGGGGATACCGGAAGTAAGGGAAAGAATAAAGAGTGTTGCAGAAGAGAATTACAGAAAAGTTAAGTCATTGGTCAGTGAAGAAATTGTCGGTGAGCTTATAGATATTTCACTGAATGTCAGCGGTATTTCAATGCTTGAAACCGATGAAAGTATGACATTTGAAAGAACAAAGATAATTCGCGGACAATTTATTTATTCGTTTGCCGAATCACTTGCAATTGCTGTTATTGATGCACATGTGGCATTGGTGGGAGTAGCAAATATTAAATACAAGATACCGGTTTACGCCGAAAGCAAGTTGATTGCAAAAGCGGAAGTAAGAAAGATAAGAGAAAATAATTTTATTGTTTGGGTAAGGATTTCGAATAAGAATAAAGAGGTTTTTAAGGGCAAATTTATACTCGTGTCACTTGAAGAAGAGTGAGATAAAATTACTGAAGTTTATGGGAGTGAAAATACTTGAGAGTTCTTTTAGATGCTATGGGTGGAGATAACGCCCCGGAAGAAATAGTAAAGGGATGTATTGGTGCGATTAAAGAAATGGACGGTTTCAGTGTCATTTTAATAGGTGACCGGTCTAAAATAGATGAAATTCTAATGAGGGAACAATTCAAGAGCGACAGACTAACAATAAAACATACAACAGAAGTCATTTCAATTGATGATGCACCTGTGAAGGCAATCCGATATAAAAAGGATTCTTCAATGGTTGTCGGCTTTAACATGCTTAAAGAAAAAAAAGGAGATGTTTTTCTTTCTGCCGGCAACAGTGGTGCACTAATGGCAGGCGGTCTGTTTATTCTCGGCCGGATTGCAAATGTTGACAGGCCGGCGTTGGCCCCGTTAGCTCCGTCAAAAAAAGGCATGGCGCTTTTGATAGATGGCGGAGCAAACACAGTTTGCAGGCCGATTAACTTTCTTCAGTTTGGGGTAATGGGTTCAATATACATGAAAGAACTTTTTGGTATAAATCAACCGAAAGTTGGTATAATCAGCAATGGAACTGAAGAAAATAAGGGGACGGAACTTGTACGCGACTCCTATGCACTTATGAAAAAGGCAAATATCAATTTTGTTGGAAATGTAGAAGCAAGGCAGATTACTGAGGGTGATGTTGATGTTTTTGTATGTGATGGGTTTGTGGGAAATGCTCTTTTAAAACTTTATGAAGGCTTGGGCAAGTTTCTGGTAGATTCGATTAAAGATATTTTTGGAGGCGGCATTTTACCGAAGTTTGCAGCATTAATTGTTAAGAAAAAATTGAAAAAGTTTGCGAAGCTGGTTAATTATGAGGAGTATGGCGGTGTTCCGCTACTCGGAGTCAAAGGAAAAGTAATAAAGAGTCATGGCAGTTCTAAAGCTAAAACAATTAAATTTGCGGTAATAAACGCTGCAAATTTCGCTAAATCTTCTGTTCTGGAACAAATTGAAGAACAAATTTTTAGTATGGAGGGTGAAAATATTGAACAAAAAAGTTAAATCTGCAGGCATAATCGGAATTGGAAGCAGTGTACCTGAAAAAACGCTTACAAATAAAGATTTAGAAAAAATGGTGGATACATCCGATGAGTGGATTCTAAAAAGGACCGGAATTTCTGAAAGAAGAATTTTGGAAAAAGAAGAACCGGCATCAACTCTGGCGATAAAAGCTGCGAAAAATGCATTAAGAAGCAGTGGGATTGATGCTTCTGAAATAGATTTGATTATTGTAACAACTGACACTCCTGATTACCTGACGCCCGCGACTGCATGTATGGTTCAGGGGGCAATAGGAGCTGTAAAAGCCGCGGCATTTGATTTAAATGCTGCATGTTCCGGAATTGTATATGGAATGACTGTGGCAGAACAATTTATTAAAAATGGATATTACAAGTATATTTTGGTTGTCGCATGCGAAGGACTCACAAAGGTTGTAGACTGGGAAGACAGGAATACCTGCGTACTGTTTGGAGATGGGGCAGGTGCGTTTATGATGGGACCTGTAGAAGACGGATATGGAATGCTTTCTTCCGAAATTGGGGCTGACGGATCATCCTGCAAACTAATAACGGTTCCCTGTTGTGCAATAACAGAAGATGATTTACAAAAAAGAGCCCACGAGAATAAAAGGGTTCTGTGGATGAATGGTAAAGAAGTATTCAAATTTGCTGTAACGATAATGCCTGAAGCAACAATGAGAGTGATGGAAAAAGCTAAACTGAAGCTTGAAGATATAAAATTGATCATTCCTCATCAGGCGAATAAAAGAATAATTGAAGGTGCGATAAAGAGATTACAAATCTCAAAGGAAAAAGTATATACTTGCGTGCAAAGATACGGTAATATTTCGTCAGCATCCATTCCGGTGGCTCTGGATGAAATCGTAAAAGCCTGTAAAATCAAAAAGGGAGACAATATAGTTTTGGTTGGATTTGGCGGCGGATTAACTTGGGCGGCGACAATCGTGAAGTGGAGTATGAATGGTTAGGATGTAAAGACGTTAGGAGGTAGTTTATGGGCAAGTTGGCGTTTGTTTTTGCGGGGCAAGGTGCTCAGTATGTTGGTATGGGCAAGGAAATAGCAAATCAGTTTAAAACTTCTGACAGTATTTTTGACGAGGCTTCAGATGCTTTAGGTTTTGATGTTAAAAAAATGATATTTTCGGGTACTGATGAGCAATTAATGATAACAGAAAACACTCAGCCAACGATACTTACAACAAGTATTGCCTGTTTGCAGCCTTTGATTGAAAGCGGTCTGACGCCTGATGCAGTTGCCGGTCTGAGCCTTGGAGAATATTCCGCACATGTTCTGTCGGGAACGATGAGTTTTTATGCTGCAGTCAAGCTTGTAAGAAAAAGAGGGAAATATATGCAGGAAGCAGTACCGATTGGCATTGGAGGTATGGCGGCAATAATTGGTCAGGATCTGTGTTCCGTTACTGACAGCTGTAACGAGGCTTCAAAAATTGGAGTCGTTGAACTTGCCAATTTAAACTGTCCGGGACAAATAGTAATTGCCGGCGAACTAAAAGCATTGGAAAAAGCAATGGAATTATGCAGGGAAAAAGGAGCAAAACGCTCAATACTGCTCCCTGTAAGCGCTCCATTTCATTGCAGTATGCTGAAACCGGCAGGTGAATTATTAAAAAAAGAACTTGAAGACGTAGATTTAGGCGAATTGAATATTCCTGTTGTTACAAATGTTACGGCAGAATATATAAATGATGAAAATTTAGTAAAAGATTTATTGGTAAGACAAGTAAGCAGTTCGGTATTATGGGAAAAGTCAATCAGAAATATGATATCGGATGGGATTGATACTTTTATTGAAATCGGACCCGGAAAAGTTTTATCGGGATTCATTAAAAAGATAGACAACACCGCAATTACGCTGAATGTATCGGATATTGAATCGTTGAACAATACGCTTAATCACTTTGTTTGAGCAATAAAATTGAAATATTAAATAAATGTAATCAGTAAGTTGAATGGGAGGTGTAAATCAAGTGCAATTAAAAGGCAAAACTGCTATTGTTACAGGATCAGGAAGAGGTTTGGGCAAATCGATTTCTTTAAAATTAGCTCAAATGGGTGCAAATATTGTATTAAATGATATTGTATCGTCAGATTCTGTCGACGAAACTGCAAAAGAATTTAAAGCCTTAGGATTCAATGTAATAGTAACAAAGGGCGATGTCAGCAATTCCGATGATGTCAAAAAAATGGTCGGTGATGCTATTAAAGCTTTTGGAAAAATTGACATCTTAATTAACAATGCCGGAATAACACGGGACAAACCGATGCTGATGATGTCAGAAGAAGACTGGGATTTAGTTTTAAAAATAAATCTTAAAGGCGCATTCTTATGCACAAAGGCGATTGCAAAGGTTATGCTGAAGCAGAGATCGGGTAAAATAGTAAACATAGCTTCTGTTGCCGGAAGGTACGGTAATGCAGGACAGGCGAATTATTCGGCATCAAAGGCAGGACTTATTGGACTTACGAAAACAACAGCAAAAGAACTTGCATCAAGAGGGATTACCTGTAATGCAGTTGCCCCGGGACTTATTAAAAGCCATATGACGGATGTTTTACCGGAGGAAGTCAAGAACGCCTATTTAAACAATATAGCACTTGGAAGGTTCGGGACACCTGAAGATGTTGCAAATGTTGTAGGATTTTTGTCATCATCGGATTCCGATTATGTTACTTCACAAGTAATTGATATTGACGG